>DATIDO010000232.1:0-2918 GCA_035456245.1 Polyangiaceae bacterium | reverse complement strand
CGAACCCCAGCAAGATCCCCGTCACCACGAAGCCCCAGCGTCGGGGCGCGAGCGCCAGGCTGGCCCAGCCTGCCGCGAGCACGAGGAGCGCAGCGGTGGGCTCGGTCATCACCACCGCCGAATAGGCGATCAGTCCCGGGTGCAGTGCGCACAGGGCACCTGCGATGCGCGCTCGGTTCTGGCTGAGGGCGTGGCGCGCCAGACGATGCACAACGACCACCAGCAAGGTGCCAATCAGCGCGTTGACCAGCGGCGCGATCAAGATGCTCGAGCCGAACAGCCGATAGGCCAGCGACAAGAGCCCGCTGTAGCCCACCGGGTAGTGGGTCCACGGTTTCCAGTGCGGGACGCCACCGACCAGGACGTCCTCCGAGTAGCCGAGACCCTGCGCCAAGCGCTCGGCGCCGAAATGATAGTAGTGGCCGTCCCAGACGGGCTCGCGCGCCCAAGCCAGCGCCACGAACAGTCGTGGGACCAAGGCGACCACGGCCAGCGCCAAGGTGAACGCCAGATCGCCGCGCCCCGGGCGTCCCGAAGCGTCGGCCGCCACGGCGGAATCGGGCCAGGCCGTGCTGGAGGGCGTCGACGTCTCACTCATGTGCCAGGACGCTCCGCCGCCCGACGACTCTGCCGAAAGCGTCGCAGGTACGTGCGCGTCGCCTGGGTGGCGTCAACACCGAGCAGCGCGGAGACCTGCTGAACGAAGCCGCGCGTGTACACCTCGGCGGGCAGGCGCTCGAAGGCCTCCTCTTCGATGGCCTCCAGGTGGGCGGTGGTGATCTTCGTCTTCTGGGCGATGTCGGAGAGCTCCAGACCTCGCGCCTCACGCACGCGGCGCAGCAGCTCACCCGTGTACTCGGTCTCCGAGTGGATCTCGTGAGCCAGCTCGGCTCGGGCCCGCGCGCGCTCCAACTCCCGCGCCTCGTCCCAGGCGGGTCGGTTGCCGGCGTCTGGGTCGGTCGTCGGGGGCAAGAACGACAGATCGTAGCTGCGCCTCCGAACGGGGTCGAGCAGCGTCTCCTGCGCCTCTTCGACGCGGGCCCGCTCGCGTTCCAGCTCCGACTCGGTGAGCAGTGAGTAGAGGGCCACGCTGCCCGGCTGGAAGAGATCGCGCTGGCGCTTGTAGGCGCGTCGCAGCTCCTCGTCGCTGGCGCCGGGGTGGCTCCAGAGCACCTCGTAGAGGTTGCGCTCGTGGTGCTCTTCCCACGCGACGCTGGGGCGCTGCTGCTGCGAGTCACGGGCCGTGGCGACGGCGACCGCGCGGCGCGCGATGCGCTCGATGTTGCGGCCGCTCTTCGAGGTGGGGTTGTCGATGAGCAAGGGGCGCTTGCGCACCACCGACAGCCAGATGGCGTCGTCGTGCTCGACGTGGCCGAGGTCGTCGGCCTGGATGCCCAAGTAGCGCCCGGCCATGTCGACCATGGCGCGGCCCAGATCGACGTCGCTGCGCAGGCGGGTGTGGTTGGTCACCAGGTAAGGACGAAGCGCTGCCAAGTGGCTGGCGCCCAGCTGCGCCAGCGACGAATCGTAGCGAGCCAGCGTCTGCAGCAGTCGCAGCGGGCTGGGGAGCGGCGGAAGCTCGGCCAGCGCGCGCTCCAAGAGGCGCAGCTTGAAGCGATCTTTCAGCAGCAGCTTCTGCATTTGCCGCTGAAAGAGCGCGCGCAGGAAGCGGTAGGTGCTCTCGACGCTCGGGGGATCGGGGGCCGCGACGCAGATGCCGAAGTCGGCGCCCAAGAACAGATCGAGCGTGCTCGGCGCGGTCCCTCCGCCCAGATCGAGCAGCACGTAGTCGGCGTCCAGGTGCTTGAGGCCACGGGCCCAGCGCGGCTTGCGGCCGGGGCGGAGGGGCACGGTCGAGCCCACGACGTAGCGCTGGGGCAATAGAGAGAGGCCGGGCACGATGGTGGGGACCGTGCGCAGCTCCTCCTCGAGCAGTGGATCGGCACCCCGGTCGTCGGGGGGCATCTCCAAATCGAGCAGGGTGTGGAGCGCACCACCTGCACCGTCGGCGTCGACCAGGACGACCTTGCGCCCCAGCTGGGCCAGGTACACGGCCAGATTGGTGGTCAGGATGCTGTGGCCCACGCCGGGCCGCCCGCCTCCGACGGCCACGACCCGGCGTACGCCCTGGGGCAGGGCGCTCGAAATACCCCCCGGCCCGGGGCGGGACGACGGGGGCACAGCGGGTTCGGAGGAGGGGGGGGGCTGCACGGCGGCCGATTTACCATAGCGGCGAGGTTTCGCGACTGGCCCCTGCGATCTACCCTCGCCGCCGCGATGCTTACCAGCCGACTGATGGGCCCCCTGCTGGGCTGTATGGTCATCAACCTGAACCTGACGACCTGCCGCTCCCCGGCCGAGTCGGATCCGGTGCCCCCCAGTCAGGCCGCAGCCCCCGCCGAGACCAAGCTGGAGGGCGTCGACACCTCCCAGCTCACCGCGCGCGAGAAGGCCCAGTGGTCGGCGCACGTGAACCAGCTCCTGGCCCCCTGCGAGTCGACCCCGGTCCCGGTCGCGCAATGCGTGAAGGAGAAGCGAGATTGCGCCGCATGCACGCCGGCCGCGCAGTACCTCCTGGAGCAAGTCCAGAGTGGCCATACCAAGGCGCAGGCAGAGGCTGCCTACCGCGCCCGCTTCGCCGCTGATCAGGTCAAGAGCATCGATCTGCTCGGCTCACCGAGTCGAGGCCCCGGGGATGCGATCATCACCGTGGTGGAGTTCGCCGACTTCGAGTGCCCGGCTTGCAAGGCTGCCTCGCCTGCCTTGGACAAGGTGCTCGCCGAAAATCCGGACGTCCGCTTCGTCTTCAAGAACTTCCCGCTCGACATGCACCCCAACGCCGAGAGCGCGGCGCGCGCGGCCATGGCTGCCGACAAGCAGGGTAAGTTCTGGGAGATGCACCACGAGCTCTTCGCCGC
>DATIDO010000231.1:0-4571 GCA_035456245.1 Polyangiaceae bacterium | reverse complement strand
GGAGTTCGTGGACGGCCGCAACTGCCGCGTCCCTGACTCCGACATGCCTCGCGAGTTCCGACTGGCCGCGTACGCGACCGCCGCGCTGTCGTCGGATTTGCGACGCGAAGTGCTGAAGCCGCTCCTCACCGATCTGGGGTTGCCGGCCGACGATTGCATTCGCGCCCTGCAAAAGGCCGAAATCCTCATCCCGCGCGGCCCCGGCCGCTACAGCTGGCCCCACGCGCTCCTCCAGGAACACCTGTCGGCCCAGCTCGCGGCGCTGCCCGATCGCAACCGCATCTACCGCGGCGCGGCCGAGGCACTGAAGCGCCACCCTCTGGCCGCCACCCGGCGCGTCGTGCGCCAGCGCGTGCTGAACCTCATCTCGGCCGGTGCGCCCGACGACGCGGCGTTGCTGCTGTTCGACTTCCTCCAGCACTCCTGGAACGGCGCGCGTGAGCCGCTCTCCACGCTCAGCGATCTGGAGCTGCTACGCAACAAGCTGAAGGGCGGCGTCCGCGCTCAGAAGGACCGTTGGCGCGCCGAGGCTCTGCGTCACGTCGGTCGTGCAGCCGAGGCCCGCGAATACGCCGAGCGCGCCCGCTCGGCCTTCGAGGGCATCAACGACAACGCCAACCTCGCCCACGCGCTCCGCTTGCTCGGCCACATCAGCTCCGAGCTGGGCAACTCGATCGAGGGCAAGGGCTACGCCGAGCAGGCGCTCGCTCTGTTCCGCGAACAAGGGGACCAGCTGGGTCAGGCGCAGACGGAGGCCGTGTTGGCCGAGATCGGCTACCTGCTCGGTGACTTCGAGAGCTCCCGCGCGCTGGCGCAGGCCGGTGAGAAGCATTTCGACTCGATCGATCAGCCGCTCGGTCGTGGCCAGTGCCTCCTGCTGTCCAGCTGGATCGAACACTCCGAGGGCTCGGTCGAGCGCTCCCGGCGACTGGCGCTCGAGGCCCGCGCCGAGTTCGAGCGCGTCGGTTACCGCCTGGGCACCGCGCAGGCCAACACCTCCCTCGCTCACGTCGAGCACCGCATGCTGAACATGCGCAGCGCCGAGGTCGGCGCTCAGGAGGCGCTCGTCGCCTTCGAGTCGCTGCGCACCCCTCGCGGTCAGGCAGCCTGCCGCCGCCTGTTGGCCATGGTCGGCATCGACATCGATGATCCGGAAATGGCCACGCTCAACGCCGAGTGGTCCGCGCGCATCTACCACGATCTGGACGACCCCTGGGGTATCGTCGAGTCGAAGGTGCTCTTGGCGCAGGTCGCACTGCTGAAGCGGCAAGTCGCCGAGGCCGAGCAGCTGCTGCGCGATAGCGCCGCGACCGTGGTCGAGGAGCCCGAACCGCAACAGCATCGTCTGCTCACCCAGGCGTGGCTGCTCCGCGAGCAAGGCAAGGAGCGGGAGGCCACGCAGGCCATCGAGCGAGCCATGCGGGTGTTCCCGGACAAGCGGCGAGTCGGCGATCACACCGTTCACCTGCT
The DNA here is from genome assembly GCA_035456245.1 of Polyangiaceae bacterium. Lineage (GTDB taxonomy): Bacteria > Myxococcota_A > Polyangia > Polyangiales > Polyangiaceae > NIC37A-2. The sequence continues at coordinate 3,101 of DATIDO010000231.1, read as the reverse complement.
GACCCGCCTCGATCGCTATCTGTGGGAAGGCGAAGCCCGCGCGCGCCTGGCCGACTGGCGCGCCGAGCTGCGCCGGCCCGCGAACAACTGAGCCGCGAGCAAGCCGCCCTCGCAGGAACCGGCCGCGAACCAGCCGCCTCGCAGGAACCGGCCGCGGCGCTGCCGCTCCCGGACGCGGCGAAAGGTGATAAACCCCCGGCCATGTCGGATTCGATGTGGTCCCGGGCCCAGCGTGTGTTGGTCGGTGGCGTCAACAGCCCCGTGCGGGCTTACCGCGCCGTCGGAGGCGATCCCCCCTTCATTCAGCGGGCCAGTGGCGCGCGCGTTTTCGACACCGAGGGCCGCGAGTACGTCGACTACGTGGGTTCGTGGGGCCCGGCCATCCTCGGTCACGCCCAGCCCGACGTGGTGGCGGCGGTGCAACAGGCGGCGGCCTCGGGCCTATCCTTCGGCGCACCGACTCACGGCGAGGTGCTGCTCGGTGAAGAGCTGACGAAACTCTACCCTTCGATCGAGGTCGTCCGCCTGGTCTCCAGCGGCACCGAGGCCACGATGAGCGCGCTGCGCTTGGCGCGTGGCTTCACCGGTCGTGATCTCATCGTGAAGTTCGATGGCTGCTACCACGGACACTCCGATGGCCTGCTGGTGCAAGCAGGCAGCGGCGCTGCCACCTTCGGCTCACCCGACTCGGCCGGCGTGCCCAGCGACATCGCCAAGAACACCCTGAGCGCGCGTTTCAACGATTTGCCCGGGCTCGAGCGTCTGTTCGCTCGACACGGCGCGCAGATCGCCGCCGTCATCGTCGAGCCAGTCGTCGGCAACATGGGCTGCGTACCGCCGAGCCCGGGCTTTTTGGCGGGCCTTTTGGCGCTGTGCCAGCGCCATGGCGCCCTGAGCATCTTCGACGAGGTGATGACGGGCTGCCGCCTCTCACGCAGCGGCGCGCAAGGCCTCTACGGTCTGACCCCCGACCTCACCTGCCTCGGCAAGATCGTCGGAGGCGGCATGCCGCTGGCCGCTTACGGCGGACGCCGCGAGATCATGGAGAAGCTGGCGCCGCTCGGCCCCGTCTATCAGGCCGGCACGCTGAGCGGGAACCCGCTCGCCGTAGCGGCCGCACGGGCCACCATCGCGCGCCTCGACGAGGCCCTCTATCAGAAGCTCGAGCTCCTCGGCGCGCGCCTCGAAGCAGGCCTGAACTCCGCCCTCGCCGAGACCAGAATCGTCGGCACGGTGCAGCGAGTCGGCTCGATGATCACCCTGTTCTTCCGCGAAGGCCCCGTCCTCGATTGGGACACGGCTCAGACCAGTGACAAGGCCCGCTTCGCGGCCTTCCATCGTGGCCTGCGCGAACGCGGCATCTACTGGCCGCCGTCGCAGTACGAAGCAGCCTTCCTCTCCGGCACTCACGACGAGGCCGACATCGACCGCACCGTGGCAGCGGCCCGGGAAGCGCTGCGCGCGCTCTGACTTGTGCTCGAGGTGCGGCGCGGTCGAACCTGCGGAGCGTGAAACTCCGCACTGCCGCGCTCGCGCTCCTGGGTCTGGTCTCTGCCTGCCACCCCAAGTCCAAGACCCCCGGCCCGACCAGCAGCTCGGGCTCCGGCTCGGGACCTGCGCCGCTCACCATCCACTTCGACGCCGCGCCCGAGGTCGTCGCGCAGCCAGTGGGCACGCTGCGGCGAGGCATCAACCTGGGCAATGGCTTCGACGCACCCCGCGAAGGTGCCTGGGGTGTGGTCCTCTCCGAAACCCACTTCGAGATGGCGCGGGCCGCCGGCCTCGATCACGTGCGGTTGCCGGTCCGTTTCAGCGCGCATGCCGACCAAACTGCCCCCTACACCATCGATCCGGCGTTCTTCGCGCGCATCGACTGGGCGGTCGAAAACGCCCTCTCACGCGGCCTGTCCATCATCGTCGACCTCCACCACTACGAGGAGTTGATGAAGGATCCCGACGCCCACGTCGAGCGCACCGTCGGGCTCTGGAAACAGATCGCCGAGCGCTACCGCGATCGACCCGATTCCGTCCTGTTCGAGCTGCTGAACGAACCGTGTAACCAGCTCACGCCCGACAAGCTGAACGCGCTGTATGCCCGCTTGTTGCCGGTGGTGCGCGCCACCAACCCCACCCGCACTCTGATTGTCGACAGCTTCTTCTGGGCCTCACCCAACTACTTGAAGAACCTGACGCTGCCCGACGATCCGAACCTGGTCGTGTCCTTCCACATGTACCAGCCGATCTTGTTCACCCATCAGGGCGCCAGCTGGATGGATCCGGAATTCCAGAGCACGGGCATCACCTTCCCCGGCCCGAGCAACCAGCCCGTGCGCGCCACCGCCGCCGCCGAGAGCACCGGCTGGACCCGCGACTGGCTCAACAACTACCGAACCCAGCCAGCCAGCACGAACCCCTCGAGCCCCCGCGCGGTCGCTGCGGAGTTCGACACCGTGACGCGCTACGTCGCGCAAACCGGGCGGCGCGCCTATCTGGGTGAATTCGGCGCCGTGGACTTCGCCGACGCCACCTCGCGAGAAAACTACCTGCGGCTGGTGCGCCGCGAGGCCGAACGCCGCGGCTTTGCCTGGTCGGTCTGGGACGACGGCGGCCGCATGCAGGCCATGAACGTGAAGTTGAAGGCCTGGATCGATCCGGTCGCCAAGGCGCTCTTCACCGAGCAGCCGGGCGAGCCGCTGCCCTGATCCCGGCCTGAGTCCGCTCAGTCTTCTTCCGGCAGGGCGTCGCGGGGGCGCGGCATGTGAGCGTACTTGGCCCACAGGCGCGGGTAGCGTCGCTGCTGCTCGGTCGCGTCGGTCGGATCGAACTCGCCTTCGCCTGCCTCCCCCACGAAGGCCGGGCCCTCGGGGAACTCACCGGTCAGCGCCTCGATGGCCAACGCGCCGACGTAGAGCATCTGCTCGCTCTCGGCCATCTCCCCCTCGACCAACACGTCGACCAGGCTATCGGGCTCCGCCAGCACGCGCTCGAAGGTTGGGCGTCCACGCGTCAGCAGCCAACCGCGGAAGGCCTCGAAGTGGTCATCGCTACAGCCACCGTAGACGACGTGGAGCGCTCCACGAAGGGGCAGGGTGTAGGACTCC
>DATIDO010000230.1:0-14179 GCA_035456245.1 Polyangiaceae bacterium | reverse complement strand
GGCAGACCGGCGTAGAACACACGCTCCACGCGCGGGTGCTGCTCGAGGAAGCGGGCGATCACCAAGGCCGAGCTGTTCTGCTGACGAACGCGCAGGCCCAGTGTCTTCAGGCCGCGGGCGATCAGGAAGGCTGCGTGGGGATCGAGGTTCGCGCCGGTGACGTCGCGTGCCTCGCGCACCAGGGAGACGAGCGACGTCGTGCCGGCGACCACGCCGCCCAGCACGTCGTTGTGCCCGCTGAAGTACTTGGTGGCGCTGTGGGCCACCAAGTCGATGCCGAAGGAGTGCGGCCGACAGTTGATGGGCGTGGCGAAGGTCGAGTCGACCAACGTCTTGGTTCGGCGATTCTTGGCTTTGACGCGGGAGGCCAGGGCGCCCAGGTCGACGCAGTAGTTGAAAGGATTGGTGGGCGACTCGGTGATCACCAGGCGAGTGTTCTCGCCGATGGCCGCCTCCATGGCGTCGAGGTCGCCGGGGGCGACCACGGTGTGCGTCACGCCGTAGCGGTTGAGCCAGGTGGTGACGAACTGGCGCGTGCGCCGGTAGCCGTCGCGGAAGAGTACGACGTGGTCGCCCTGCTTCAGCAGAGCGAGCAGCGTCGAGGTGACGGCGGCCATGCCCGTCGAGAAGGCGGCGGCGTCCTCGGTGGCTTCGAGGGCGGCGACGCGCAGCTCGAGCTCACGGACGGTCGGGTTGCCGTAGCGGCCGTACTCCTCGCGGTGGGGATCGGCGTCTTCGCCCCTCATGTACTGCTCCAGATCGGCGGTGCTCTGGAACGTGTAGGTGGCCGTCTGGGCAATGCCCGGAGCGAGCGCGTGGTGCGGCCGCCGGGTGTCGATGCCGGCGTGCACTGCGTCGGTAGAGCTGGCTACGCGAGACTTTTCTTGGGCCATGGGGAGGGAGCGAAAAACCGCTGCGAAAGATAGTGGAAGTCGCGGAAAAGTCTCGCTCCCGCCGGGATTCGGAACTTCTGGCTCAGGCGAGGCCCAAATCGCTGCGATAGGCGGCGATTACCTGGGCGGCGGCCGCCTCGAGCGGCACGGCGAGCGCTGCCTTGGGGTTGGGCTCGCTGCGGGGCTTCAGCTCGACTTTGCCGTCCTTCAACCCACGCTCGCCGACGGTGAGGCGGTAGGGGCAACCGATCAGATCGGCGTCCTTGAACTTCACGCCGGGCCGCTCGTCGCGGTCGTCGACCAGCGGCTCCAGGCCCGCGGCCACCAGCTCGCGCTCCAGGCGCTCGACGGCTGCCACGACCTCGGCGCTCTCGCCCACCTGGACGATGTGCACCGGGTACGGGGCCGCGGCGCTCGGCCAGTTGATGCCGTTCTCGTCGTGGTGTTGCTCGACGATCGTGGCGACCAGGCGGGAGACGCCGATGCCGTAGCAGCCCATGACGATGGTCTGCTTCTCGCTCTTCTCGTCGAGGAACGTGGCGCCCATCTTGTCGGTGTAGTGGGTCCCGAGCACGAAGATGTGGCCGGCCTCGATGCCGCGGAAGATCTCGACGCCATGGCCGCAGCGCGGGCAGGCGTCACCGGCCTGCACGTTGCGCAGCGAAACGACGCGCCCCTGGAAGTCTCGGCCGTGGCGGACGTGCACCAGGTGATGGTCGGTCTTGTTGGCGCCGGTGATGCCGTCCGCGACCTGCGCGGCGTCGGCGTCGACCAGGATGGTGCCGCTGAAGCCGACCGGTCCGGCGAAGCCCACGGCGGCCGAGGTGACCTTCTCCACGTCGGCGGCGGAGGCCAGGTGGACGTCGCTCACGCCGAGCGCGCGGGCGAGCTTCACCTCGCTGACTTCGTGGTCGCCGCGCAGCACGACCAGCACCAGCTCGGAATCAGCCAGGTACACCAGACTCTTCAGGAAGCGGCGCACGTCGGCCTTCAAGAAGGCTGCCACGTCGGCGATGGACCCATGGCCCGGCGTGTGGACCAGCTCGGGCGCGGCCAGCTCGGCCGGGGCGGCCTCGGCGTGGGCCGGCGGAGCCGCAGCCACCTCGAGGTTCTCGGCGTATTCACAGGCAGGGCAGGCGGCCAGGAAGTCTTCACCGCTCTGCACCAGCACCTGGAACTCGGCGCTCTTGCTGCCACCCATCGCGCCGGAGTCGGCGCCGACCATGCGGTAGCGTAGCCCCAGGCGATCGAAGATGGCGCGGTAGGCGACGCGCATGCGCTCGTAGCTCTCGAGCGCCTTCTCTTCGCTGACGTCGAAGGAGTAGGCGTCCTTCATGATGAACTCGCGCCCGCGCAGCAGGCCACCGCGGGGGCGCGGCTCGTCCCGGTACTTGGCCTGAATCTGGTAGAGATTCTTGGGCATGTCGCGGTAGCTCTGGATCTCGCGACGGGCCAGGTCGGTGATCGTCTCTTCGTGTGTCGGGCCGAGCAGATAGTCCGCGCCCTTGCGGTCCTGCAGGCGGAACAGCGTCTCGCCGAACAGGTCCCAGCGGCCCGTCTCCTTGAAGTAGTCCGCAGGGATGATCGCAGGCAGCAGCAGCTCCTGCGCGCCCTGGCGGTCCATCTCCTCGCGGATGATGCGCTCGATGTTGCGCAGAACCCGCAGTCCCAGGGGCAGGTAGGAGTAGATGCCGGCTCCGACTCGCCGCATGTAACCCGCGCGCGTGAGCAGAACGTGGCTCTGCGCCTGGGCGTCGGTGGGGGCTTCCTTGAGGGTGGGGAGGAGGGCTCGCTGGTAGCGCATGGCTCTGGGCCGGGGGGTTACCAGTTCCCTTTCCCAGGGGCTACTGACAAGATGCCCGCCCGATGATCCCGCCGAGCCAGAAGAAGGGCCAGTCGCTCATGACGGCCATGAAGAATGCCCAGTTCCTTGCCTTCGCCCCGTTGCTGTTTCAGGCAGCGCGCGCCCTGCGTGACCGCGGCTTCCTCCGCGCGCTCTCGGCGCAGGCCCCGCGGGGCATGACGGTGCCCGAGCTGATGAGCGCCACCAACACCAGCCGCTACGGCGTGGTGGTGTTGCTCGAGGCCGGCATGGCCGCTGGCATGGTGGAGAAGGAGGGCGAGGTCTACCGGCCGACGCGCACCGGTCTGTTGATCGAGCGTGATCCGTTGACGCGCGCCAACATGAACTTCGTGCAGGACGTCTGCTACCGCGCCGCCGACCACCTCGACGAGTCGATCGAGCAGGGGCGCGCCGCAGGGTTGAGCGAGCTGGGTGACTGGCCGACCGTCTACGACGGGCTGTCGCAGCTCGGTGAGCCGGCGCGTCAGAGCTGGCTCGATTTCGATCACTTCTACTCGGACGACGCGTTCCCCTTGGTCATGAACCAGGTGTTCTCGTCGCGCCCGCGTCGCGTGCTCGACGTGGGTGGCAACACGGGCAAGTTCGCGACCCAGGTGCTGCAGCACGACCCCGAGGTGCGCATCACCGTGGCCGACCTGCCTGGCCAGATCGCTTCGTGCAAGGCGTCGCTCGAGCAAGCCGGCCTCGCCGCGCGCGCGTCCTTTCATCCCTTCACCATCCTGGATCCGGCCGCCTCGCTGCCCGCCGATCAGGACGTGATCTGGATGAGCCAGTTCCTCAGCTGTTTCAGCGAGGACGAGGTGACCCACGTGCTCTCGGTCGCCCGCCGGGCCCTGCGTCCCGACAGCCGTCTGCTGATCCTCGACAACTTCTGGGATCGTCAGCCCAACGAGGTCGGCGAGTTCTGCCTCCAGGCCATCAGCCTGTACTTCACCTGCGTCGCCAACGGCACCAGTCGCATGTACGACTCGTCGACGGTGCTCGACTGCATCAAGAAGGCGGGCCTGGTGGTGGAGAGCCAGACCGACCAAATCGGCTGGGGTCACACGCTGATCGAGTGCCGCCTGCCGCGGGCGTGAGCGGCCTCACGAGGGAGCGAGCGCGCGCTGCACCAGCTCCAGGGCGCGCCCGCTCAGCGGCAGGCCCAGGGCGGTCTGGTGGCCGTGCTCGCTCATCTTGCGCCAGGTCTTCTGCACGATGCCGACCACGGTCTCGTCGTCCCAACGCTCGATGAAGGGCACGAATTCGTGCTCCAAGAACGACAGGCAGAGCGCGTCTTCCATCGTCTGCACCTCGGGATTTCCGCGCGGATCCAGCTTCAGATTGATGGACCGCACGGCTGCCTTCAGTTCGTCGGGGGCGCCCAGCTCGGCCAGGATGGCTCCGGCGCGGTCGGCGTGGATGCGCGAGAGCTCCTTGCGCCAGGTCAGGTAGCCCACGCGACCCTCCGGGTAGGACGAGCGCGGCACCTCGAAGCGACCCAGGTGTTGGCAGCGCGAAGCCAGGCGTAGCGCCAGGCTGGCCTGGGGCGCGATGCGCTCCAACCACTGGGTGAGCTGGCGCGCACGCACCAGCTCTTGCGGCTGCAGCCGACCCTCGAACTCGAGCTGGGTCGGATCGGTCGCGTTGATCCGATCGAATCTCTCCCAGGCTGCCTGCAGTAGCTCGTCGTTGGTCATGGCTTGATGGGGAGGCCGTTCGGATTGGTGTCCAGCGAACCCGACAGTCGCGGGCTATCCACGAAGATACGCGCGCGCAGACCCCGGGAGAAGGGCAGGTAGCGGCGCACGACCAGCTCGCGCACGGCGCCGTCGCTGGGATCGACGGCCTTCTTGGCGATGGGGAAGGCCGCGGTGATCTTGCCCAGATCGATGTCGGACAGCGGGAAGGAGTTCTCGCTCAAATCGCCTTCGCCCTTCATGGGCAGGGTGATCGGGCCGGTGACCAGCGGGCTCGGCTGACCGTCCGCCTCGAAAGCGCAGCCGTACTCGACGACGCGACCGCTGCCCTTCTCGATCACCTGGAGCGCCAGGCCGGCGGGTGTGGCGCGCAACTCGAGCAAGCTGGGAGCATCTCCCAGACGTGGGAGCATCGTGTCGAGGGCTCGCACCACGCCGACACGGTCCAGCTCCGCTGGCGGGGCGCTCGCACCCGTAGCCGATGTGCCGGTCGCAACCGGATCACAAGCGAGCACGAGCCAGGCGAGCGCCACTCCCCAGCGCATGATTCAAACGGAGACGTTGAAGTCGCGGAGTGCGTCGTTCAGCGTGGTCTTCTTGTCGGTGCTCTCCTTGCGCCGACCGATGATCAGGGCGCAGGGGATCTGGTACTCACCCGCGGGGAACTTCTTGGTGCGCGTGCCCGGGATGACCACGCTGCGGGCCGGGATGCGGCCGCGCAGTTCGACCGGCTCGCTGCCGGTGACGTCGATGATCGCGGTCGAGGCGGTGAGCGCGACGCCGGCGCCGATGACGGCCTCCGACTCCACGAGCAAGCCTTCGACGATGATGGCGCGGCTACCGATGAAGCAGCCGTCCTCGACGATGACGGGCTGAGCTCCCGGGGGCTCGAGCACGCCGCCGATACCGACGCCGCCCGACAGGTGGCAGTTCTTGCCAATCTGCGCGCAGGAGCCGACGGTCGCCCAGGTGTCGACCATGGTGCCGCTGCCCACGTAGGCGCCGATGTTCACGTAGCCGGGCATCAGAATCGAGCCGGCCTCCATGTGAGCGCCGTAGCGCACGGTCCCCGGCGGCACGACGCGCACGCCGGCCCGATCCAGGTTCTTCTTGAGCGGGACCTTGTCGTGGAACTCGAAGGGCCCCACCTCGATCCGCTCCATCTTGCGGATGCCGAAGTAGAGCAGCACGGCCTGCTTGATCCAGGCGTGGGTCGTCCAGCGGCCGATGCCCTCCTGGGTGGCCACGCGCAGCTGACCGGCGTCGAGCAGGTCGATCGTCTCCTGAACCGCAGCCTGGTGGCGCGCGTCGGAGAGCAGGGACTTGTCCGCGAAGGCCGCCTCGATCAGAGGCCTGAGCTCGTCGATTTCCATGTGCAAGCTCTAGAGCGATGCGCGCGAAAAGACAACGCGAGCGCCGTCGACGGCTCCCCCCGAAGCAGCCCACGCGGCGCTGGAATTCGCACGTCAGTGGATCGGTCGGCAGGGCAGCTCGAGCTGCCGGTTGTCGGCGGACAGCTCGACACCGGTGTGCAGGAGCGCGCAGCGCAGCACGGCCGTACCCGCCGCCAGGGGAGCCAGGGTGGGGAGCTGAGTCAGGACGCTGCTCTCGACGTCGGAGCGCACCAGAATGCGGCACCGCCCCGCGTCTGCGCTGATCACCAGCCCAGGCGCGCGCACTTCGGATGCCGCCAGCGTGCCCAGCGCGCGCAGCAGCACTCGCGCGGGCAGCGTGACCTCGAGCCGCTCGGCGTCGCCAGCGAGCCGCACGCCGATCGAGGGACCTTCGCTCATCAGCTCCGGTCGCGAGTGCAGCAACTCGGCCAGACTCAGCGGCACGCCCCGGGCGACCGTGGCCTCGAGCAGGAGCTCCAGATAGTCGACGTAGGTGGCGAGCGACGGGATGAAGCGGCGCACGTCGCGCTCGAGCGCCAAGCGAGAGCGAGCCGCGAGCGGATCGGCCTTGGCCAGCGTGCTGGAGATGTCGGTCAGGGTCGAGGCGAGCCGTCGCTCGAACTCATCCAACGCGGGACCGCACGCAAGCACCTGCTTGCAGTGGCCGAGCAGCGTGGCGCTGTCGGTCAGCCAACTCTGCGAGCTGTGCTCCAGCTCGGGCATGACGTGGGCCAGGATTTTGGGCCCCACCTGCACCGAGCCGAGCAAGTGCTCCAAGTTGCGCAAGGCTGCCAGAGCCTCCCGCAACTTACCGAATGCGCCGAGTAGATCGGGCGCTTCGCTGGGGCTGGGGTGACGCGCCTCCACGTTCGCCGACGTCCCTCCCTTCGGCTCAGCTGCGCTGAAGCAGATCGACGCCGGTGAAGAAGTAGGAGCTCTCCAGGAGTCCGTTCTCCACCGAGTCGGAGCCATGAGCGGCGTTGACGCCCACGCTCTCACCGAACTCCTTGCGGATGGTGCCGGCTTCGGCCTTGGCCGGATCGGTCGCGCCGATCACCTTGCGCCAATGGGCGACGGCGTCGTCGCGCTCGAGCGAGAGCACGACCACGGGGCCGCTGCTCATGAACTGACAGAGCTCGTCGAAGAAGCCGCGGCCGCGGTGAACTGCATAGAAGCCCTCGGCGTCGGTCAGGCTCAGCTGGACCTGGCGCATACCCAGGACGGTGAAGCCCTCGTCGAGGATGCGCTGGAGGACGGCGCCTTGCTTACGCTTCTTGACTACGTCGGGCTTGATGATGGCGAGGGTACGCTCGGTGGCCATGAATTCTCCGGGCCGCTCTTCTGGGCGCTCGAGGTGAGCGCGGGCGGCGACGCGCGCCTTATGCCACATGAGGCAGAAGGTTCAACATTTCCGTGTATTTGTTGGCACGGGTCACTGGCGGGTAGGCGGTGGGCAGACGACGGGCAGGCCGTTGGCAGGTGGGCGGCAGGACGGTTGGCAGGGCGACGGACTGGCCGGGAACTTGGCCGCGCGGCGGCCGGCTCCCTAGGGTCGGGGCGTTCCGCGCGTCATCGCAGCTGGCCTACTGGTTCTAGCCCGCTGCGGCTGGCCCGCCGTTGCTGGCCTAGCGGGTCACGACCTGTACCTCCGCTCAGTCCTTTTCCCGCGGCGCCTTGCCGGGCTCTCTGGACCTGCTTCCTTCTCCACCCGTCGCATCGTCGACACGCCCTCTTCGTCGTCCCTCATGCTTCGCCACCGCGTCCTCGCTCCGCTCCTCCTGCTCGGTTGGCTCCCCATGGGCTGCCTGCAGATTGGCTTGGGTGGCGGCGGAGGCAGCTCCGGCGACTCGTCGGCAGACGATTCCGACGAGGAGTACGAGGCGGAGGAAGGCTCCTGCAACGGCTGGAAGGTCGCCTACTGCGAGGCGGTCGATCTCTGCGGCTCGGTCGAGGAGCGAACGCGCTGCCACGACGCCGCTGGCTACGTGGTCTGCAAGTCGGACGCTGCCTTCGCCAGTTGTCAGACGAAGCTCGAGGCGATTCAGCGCGAGAGCGAATGCTCCGATTGGCCCGAGGGTTGTGAACCCAGCGATCTCGCCGATCCGACGGACGCCTTCACGGCGTGTCGTCGCGTGTATCGCGGGATCTGCGAGTGGCGTCAGTACTGCAACCCGTTGACGACGGTGGACGACTGCGAGGCCGAGATGGAGACCCAGGTCCCCTGCTCGAGCTACTACGCGGTGAACGCCGACGTGGCCGAGACCTGCATCGCGGGTTACCAGGTGGTCGGTTGCGGCGAGTACGTGCCGAACGAGTGCATCACCGACAACTTCCTGTTCCGCTGAGTCGCGGGGCCCTTCGAGGAGGCTCTCCGCGACGAGCCATCCGAAAAATCGCGCTCCTCCAGCGCCCGCGCCTTTCTACGGCCGTTGGCCGCGAGTTGGCGCGAGGCTCTCGTGCAGCGCTGCGAGCAAGCTGCGCAGGGTGGCTCGCCGAGTCTTCTCGCCGAACCAACGCTGGTTCACCTCCAGCTCGAGTCCGACGTAGCGACGAGGACCGAAGTGCTTGCGCAGGAGCGTGGGCAGTCCGTCCGCCACGCCCCGGTAAGGGGCATTCTTGTGCACGCGCCACTCGGACACGGCGCGCAGCTCACGCTGCAACCGACTGGCGAACGCGAGCTCACCTGCGCGGCGCGGATCGTAGAGGATGCCCACGTCGGTGGTTCGTTCTTGGCCTTCCCACCAGGGCGTGAAGCTGTGCATCGCCAGATGCAGGATGGTCGCGCCGCGGCGGGACAGCCGCTCGACCGCTGCGAACACGGCGTCTTGGTGGGGCGCGTGGTAGCGGCTCGTCAGCTGTCGTCGGTCCGCTTCCGGGAGCTGGCGCGTGAATTCGGAGAAGAGTCGCGGGTGGCCGGGCGAGCGATTCGTGTCGACTACCAGGCGGCTGACGGACGCCTCGAAGAGCGGAGCGCCGTAGCGCCGAGCCAGCTGGCGCGCGAGGTCGATGGCGCCCGGATCCCAGCCACGGTGGCTGGCCAGCGCGGCGCGTGCGGCGCGCCCGGCGAACTGCTGCGCCAGTTCGGGTGGCACGCGCTGCGTCGCGTGCTCACAGGTGACGATCAGCGCGCGCGTGGCCATGGTCGGCCTCAGAAGGCTCGGCCGTCGGCCAAGCAGTCGGCGAGCCTGGCGTAGGTCTCGTGGAGACGCTCGCGCGACGGGGAAGGACCGGCGGCAGCGACGATGCGTTCGGCCAGGGTGCCGTGCTCCAGGTAGTCGCGGATCCATGGCCAGGCCGGATCGTCGGCCGTGAGCAGCCGCTCGGCCAAGGCGCCCCACAGCTCGCGCGCGCTGCGCGCCCCGGAGAGCCCGAGCACCCTCAAGTAGTCGGGATCATCGAGCTCGGCGCGGCTGCCGTCGCGCACGCAGCGGATCAGGTGGGGCTCGAGGTTCGCCTCGGTCAGAGCCCGTTGGTCGGCCTGACTGCCCAGCTGACCTTCGGCCAGCGCGCGCACCAAGGCCGTGACCAGTCGGACGATGGACAGATCGGCCGCCGGTCGCTCCTGGATGTCCAACAGCCGGATCTCGATGGCGCCGCGCTCGAAGCGCGCGATGGCGCCGCGGGCGTTGACCCACTCTTCGGCCAGCACACCGTCGGGATCGTGAGGAGCCAGATCCCGGTAGATGCCGGCGAGCAGCTCGTCTTCGTAGCTCTTTCGGTCGAAGACTCGCTCGGGGATGACGCGACCAGAGACGGACGGTACGCGCGCGGCGTTGTGCCGATAGACCTCGACGCGTCGATCCAGCTCGGGGGTGCGCTGGCCCTCGCAGAAGGGCGAGCTGGCGGCCAGGGCCGGCAGCAGGGGCAACACCACGCGGATGGCGGCGTGCAGGCGGCCGAACTCTTCGTCGTTCTGGAACGGCAGGTTGATGTGGACACTCTGCAGGTTGGCCCAGCCGTGGCCGCGGCAGTCGAAGATGCGATCGAACGTGCCGTAGATGACGTCGTTCTCGTGGGGCCACAGGCGCAGCTCGCGCTCCGGATCCATCCACGGGTGCATACCGGTCGGCAGCAGGCGAGCGCCGAACTTCGCCAGGCGCTCGTTCATGTCGGCGACCTGGAGCTGGAAGAGCTGCGCGGTCGCGGCCAGGTCCCGGCTGATGCCGGCCGTCTTCATCTCGATGACGTGGAGCGCGAGCTCGTTGGACCAAGCCGCCAAGCCGCGCTCGACCTCCAGCTCGTAGCCACCGCCCACGTCGTGCAGCAGCAGATCGGCGATCGGTCGCACGTCGAGCGTTTGCCGATCGACGATCATGTACTCGGCCTCGATGCCGTAGCCGGCGAAGGCGGGCCAGGGGTATTCGCTCGTGGACATGGTCAGAGGGAGGTGCCGTGGGTGCGGCCGCGCTGTTCCATGCGCTCGTAGAAGCAACGCATGATGCGCAGGTAGAGCTCGTCTTTCAACACGGAGTCTTCGATGCCCGCCTCGATGCTGGGGTTGTCGTTGACCTCCATCACCAGCAGGCGCCCGTCCACTTCCTTGATGTCGACGCCGTAGAGGCCGCGGCCGATCAGGTTGGCGGCGCGAACGCCGAGCTCGACGATGGCGGGCGGTGCCTCGTCGACGGGGAAGGCGACGTTGCGGCCGAACTGACGCTTGCCGTCTTCGCTCGACTTCTGAATCTGCCAGTGCCCGCGGGCCATGTAGTACTTGCAGACGTAGAGCGGCTTGCCGTCCAGGACGCCGACGCGCCAATCGAACTCGGATGCGGCGAAGCTCTGGGCCACAACCAGGTCGGAGCCTTTGAAGAAGCGCTCCAGGTGGTCCTTGAGCTCGGCTTCGTCCTTGGCCTTCACCACGCCCATCGAGAACGAGCTGTCCGGGCGCTTCAGCACCACCGGGTAACCGAGCGCCGGGCCCACTTGCTCACGGTTGCCGGCGTGCACCACCAACGTGCGCGGGCAGGGGATGCCGTGCTTCTCGAACAGCTCGGCTTGGTACACCTTGTTGCAGCAACGCAGGATGCTCTCGGCGTCGTCGATGACGACGAGGCCTTCCTTTTCCGCGCGGCTGGCGAAGCGGAAGGTGCGGTGGTTGACGCCGGTGGTCTCGCGGATGAACAGCGCGTCGTACTCGCCGATGCGGCCGTACTCTTCCTTGCCGATCACGCTGGCCCGGATGCCTACCTTGCGAGCAGCGCGGATGAAGCGCTCGATGGCTTTGGCATCGGAGGGAGCGTCGATCTCCTCGGGGTTGACCAGGATCGCCAGGTCGTAGCGCATCTGCTCGACGTCGCGTTCACGAGGCCGCTCGAAGTAGCGCTTGGCTTGTTCGATCACGAACTCGCGATGGCTCTCGGGGATGTCACGCGACGAGATGGGATCGAGAGAGACCAGGCGCCAGGCGCCGTTGCGGTGGAATTTCGCGCGCAGCAGCGGGGCCGGAAAATGGTCGAACAGCGCCTGGCACAGCCGGTCGTAGCGCGAGGCCAGGTTGCGCCCGAAGTAGATGGAAAGCTCGAATTCCTCGGATTTGAGCGAGTGCAGGCACTTGTGAATCTGGTCTTCCAGATCGTCCGAGGCGATGCGCACGACCGCGGAGTGTCGCAGGTTCTGGATGGTGCCGAGCGACGGCAGGGGACGGTGGTTGCGTGCGGCTGCCAGCAGCGACACGTAGTAGCCCAGCGTCTGGTAGCCGTAGTTGCGGCACAGGTTGAAGACCTTGGCGCGCTTCATGTCGACGAAGCGGCGGTTGGTCAGGTACTCGCGTGCCGAGACGATTTCGGTCTCGGGGATCTCCAGCGGCCAGTCTTTCTTGTTCTCGACGACGATGAACTGCGGCATGGCGTCAGGGTCGGTGAGGCGGCTCGATGACGAGCAGGTTCGCGTCGTAGGTAACGATGCCGAGGTGCACGGCGGCCAAGAGGCGGGAGATCTCCACGCTGTAGTAGGGCTTGGAGAACTCGGGGTTGTCCGGCCAAGGATCGGCGATCAACACGTGCTCCCGGTCGGCGTCGTAGCCCTGCAGGATGACGAAGTGACCGGACGGGCTGCCCGCCACGTCGTCGGGGGTGCCATCGGGCAGTTCGCGGGGGCACTCGTAGAGGTAGGTGGCGCTCAGGCCGGCCAGGACGGGCACACCGCGGTCCAGGAGCCCCCGCACCAGATCGAGCGACAGCGTGCGCATGCGGATCTTTCCGCCTGCTTCCAAGAACTCCAGGTAGGCCTGGCAGGCCAAGCGCAGCTTCGGATCCTTCTTCACCTGCATCTGCGCGCGCAGCTTCTCGGCCAGCTTCACGTCCTTGCGGAACCAAGTCGGATCGAAGGTCTGCAGGTTGCTCGTGTAGATGGTCGCGGCGAAGCCTTCCTTCAGCGCGTGGCGGCCCAGGAACACCGCCAAAGTGCCGCCGTCGGGCAACGGCGGGATCTCGTCCACGACGCGGGAGATGGGGACCTCGTGGTCGAAGAAGCGATAGATGGCGTGCAGGCAGGTGGGGCCGCAGACCGCGTCACCCGGTTGGGCCAGAACGCGAACACCGAGCGTCGACGACTCGGGCGACGGCGAGTCCTGCGAGTCCTGCGCCGGCGAGTCTTGCGGGTTCTGCGACTCAGGGCTCGCCGCGGGTCGTTGGCTCGGGGTCTGCCCGTCCAGCGGAGGCTTCTCGCTGGTCATCGGGGAGAGGATGGGGGGCGAAGGCCATCGAGTGAAGGCCGGGGGACGACGCGTTCCATGGGGCTGACTGGATCCCGCTCACTCTGCGCCCACGGGTGCAGGAATCAATGGGAAAATCGGGAGCCGTCGTCGGGGTCGGGGACCGCCGTGTCCTCTGGCGTGTTCTTCGCCGTGACGTCCGCCGTGTCGTCGGCGAGCAGCCGTTCGGCGAACGCTCGCGCGTAGGTTTCGCTCTCGGCGAGGCTCGGCGCCCAGCCCGAGTAGAAGCGAAAGAGATCGGCCCAGGCGACTGGGTAGAGCTCCCGCCACTCGGCCTCCACGGGGTTGGCCAGTTCGGGCCGGCCCAGCTGGGTCAGCGCGCCGCGCAGCCGCCCGAAGTACGCATCGAGCAGTCGCGGCGCTTCGGTCGCGCAGGCCGAGTCGCTCAGGGCGCTGGAGAGAAAGTAGGCGACGTCCACCACGCCGGGCCCCGGGCCCACGTACTGGAAGTCGACGGCGGCGATGCGGCCATCCGGGGCGAGGCAGAAGTTGTCCAGCTTGGCATCGCCGTGGATCCAGGTTCCGTGCCGGACGCTGGCGAGCCTGCGGTCCCAATCCGGAGCGGCGCGCACGATCCTCGGGTCCCGAGTGCGGAGCAGCTCGGCGCGGCGCGTGCCCAGGTGCCAGTAGCTGCCTCGTGCCCAGAGCCCCGAGGGTGCGGCACCCAGGAACCGCGCGTGAAACCAGGCCAGCCAGCCCAGGACCAACTCGGCTTGGGCGCCCCGCGCCCCCACCGCACCGAGATCTTCGAGCGCCAACCAGCGCGCACCCTCGTGGTGCCTAGCCCCCACCGCTCGGGGGACTCGGCACTCGGCTGGGCAGCTCGCCGAGAAGCGCGAATAGAAGGCTTCCTCCACCTCGTAGGAGCGGAGCTTCCTGGCGTGTCCCACCGCCTCGTCGCGTGCGTGGGGAACGGCCGGTGGACGCACGATCTTGACCACCAGGCTCGCGTGCGAGCCGCCCGCGAGCTCGAAGCGAACCAGGCGACCGTAGCCGCCCCAGAGGGCCTGGATGGTGCGCTCGGCCGTGATGCTCGTGGCCGAAGTCAGGCCGCGCACCCAGGCTCGGAGCGGCTCGTCCGCGCTGTTCACCTCGGGCTCAGTTGGTGGGACCGCCGCAGGTGCCGCAGTCGATCACGCCACCGCAGCCATTGGGCACCTTGCCGCAAGCACCCTCCGGGCAAGTGATGGGGGTGCAGGGGGGTGGGGGCGGCTCGTCGCCCACGCAGGCGCCCAGGTCGAAGAGCATGTAGAGCAGCACCTTTTCCTGCGCCGACAGGTCCCCTGCGCAGTGCGCGGGGAAGACGTCTCCGCTCGAGTCGCCGACGCTCACGTGGAAGGCGCTGTAGGCCACGCGCCCGCAGATGGCGTCGTCGGGCGCTGCGTAGGGGGTGTTGAACGAGAACTGCTGCGAGCGGTTGTTCTCGCAGCCGGGGCCACCCACGTCGCTGTTGCAGTAGGCGAACTCTTCGGTCGACGCGCCCAGGCCATCGCTCGTGGGCGAGTTGGCGACCTGGCTGCGCGGCTGGACGATCGGGAAGGTACCGGTCTCGCTCGCGATGATCGCTTCGTTCACCATCCAATCCGCGAAGCCCTGGATGCGGGGGCTGGTGTGGGGGCGATCGAGCGCCACCAGGC
>DATIDO010000229.1:0-5916 GCA_035456245.1 Polyangiaceae bacterium | reverse complement strand
GGTAGAGCTCCCAAACCTCGTAGCGATAGAACGGTGTCAGCACCGCGGGCGCGAAGGCGAACTTCTGCTCGCCGCTGCGGTGCGCCTCGTCGAAGAGGCGATAGGTGGTGTGACATTCGGCACTGCCCGTGCTCGGCAGCTTCGCGTCCACGGACTTGGCGAACTCGTCGTGGAGACAGTGTACGATGCGTTCGTCCGTCTCCAGCTCCTCGAAGAAGTGCAAGAAGGTCTTCTTCATGGGACCGAGGTTTTCACCGGGAGCGCTGACGTCCAGGGGCCCGAGGTCCTTCTCGATCGACGCCTCCTGCGCCAGGTTGGCGGAGAGTTCTCGCTGGAAGTCACGCAAGAGCGAGACGTACTCGTCACGCTCCCTTTCGGTATCCTGATGACGCTGCAATGCGGTGGCCGCGTAGAGGCCGACGAAGATCAGAACGAAGTCGATGAACTTGTCGAGCAGCAGCTCGGGATTCAGGTAGGGCTTCGGGGCGCTCATGGCGTTGACCTACAGGCGCCGGCGCAGTCAGTGCAACGAGCATCGTCACGGTTCGTGACGGGTTCGTTGGTCGCGACGGCTTCAGCCGACAGTCATCGCCAGCAGCCAACAGTTCGGTATCGGTCGTGGCCAACAGGCCGGCCGCGCGAGCGGTCGGCGGACCCAACGCACCTCGAGAAAATCGACAGCAAAGACTGCTCGGAACGGCGCCCATCGGGTGTTGTTCCATCCATGAAGCACACCTTCCTATTCGTCTGTTCCGGAGCGATGATTGTGGCTTGCGGGGTCGACACGGCCGACCCGGGGCTGGCGACGCACGAGCGCGCGGCGACCGAGAGCCACGTGCCAGCGAGCGAGAGCGCGGCGGGTGGCATGGGGGTGGGGGGCGTACCAGGTTGCCCGGCCGAGCCTGGCTCGCCCGGGCTCGGGGGAGGTCCCGGCGGCAGCTTGATTATCCCAGCTTGGATCGAGGGGCCGCAGAACGTCAGCGTGGATCCTGCGGAATCCTGCGTTGGCGAGGGGGTCGCCATCACCGTGTACAGCCTCTGTCAGTACGGCAGCGATGGGGTTGCCGGCGACTGCTCGGCCTACGATCCGAGCGCGGACATCAGTGGCTGCATGCCGCCCTTCACCCTGACGGCCGAGGAGTACGAGCAGTTCGACTGTTGGCCTTCGGAAGATGGTTCGGGCGACACCATCTGCAACCAGAGCCCGGCCTCCGTGCTGCCGCAGTGCGCCAGCGTCGTGATGATGTGCACGTTCCCCTGGTGAGCACGCGGGCGGAAGTGGGGGTGCGAAGCCGAGCCGTCCCTCTGCGGTGCTCGGCTCCTCAAGCGGGAGCGGGCACGGCGCGGAAGTCGCCTAGCTCGAGCCGAGCGCCGTCGCGGTAGCCCACGACCCGGCAGACGATGTGCTCGGGCAGCGAGAGCATCGAGATGCGAGCCAGGGGCTCTTCACAGAGGGCGTAGACGTTGCCGTCGACCGGGTCGAAGCCGGAGTCCTTGAAGGTCTTGAGGTGGAACTGGTCCCGCTCGCGAATCACCTCGACATCGACGGTATCGTAGTCGCGCGCGTCGATGTGGAGGTGGCAGACGACCAGATCGATGTCTTCGCGCCAGGGATGGAGGACCGTGTCCTTGCCGAGTTCGAACTCGACACGGTGGATGCGGTGGCCTTCTCGCTCGAGCCTGTCGAGCAGGGCGCCGTTCACCGACTCGGCGATGATGCCGAAGCGGCCGGCGAACGGAAACGTACGGTGAAGCTCGTCGAAGTAGGCGGCGTCGCCGTCGTCCGTTCCGTCGCCAGCGCTGACGAAGAGCCCATCTTCCCAGGTCAGCGCCTCTTCGTCCGACATGTGGCCGGTGACGTAGTCGTCCAGTTGGGTGAGCCAGGGGCAGGTGAGGAAGACCTCCTGGGTGAACTCGTCCACGGCGTCCCGGTCACGCAGGCGGCGCCGGGCGAACGCGCGGACGGCAGGGGCAAAGCGGACGCAGAGTTCGGCTTCCGCCGCTGGGTCCCCTTGGGCGGCCCGCGTCACGAGCTGGGCGAGCGAAGGCTGGGGATCGGGCTCCACGGGGGCAGTTTAGGGGCTGCCCGAGAAAATGTACCGACGCCTGTAACGAACCCGACCCGCCAGGGCACTTCGGTAGGCAGGGAAGCGAATCGATGTCGAAGACGAAATGGTTGGGGCGGTCGCTGGTAGGTCTGGCCTTGGTGGTCGGGGTGCTGGTGGTGGTGATTGCGTTGCGCCAGGATCGGAAATTCTCCGCCCCGTGGCCTGCCCTGCAGGCGAGCCAGGATCCCGCCGTGGTCGAGCGAGGGCGCTATTTGGTCCGCGGGCTCGGGCACTGCGTCGACTGCCATGCCGATCCCGGAGAGCGGGAACGCTCGGGTCAGGATGCCCCGCTGTCCGGTGGCCACTCGTGGACCCTGCCGGTGGGAACCTTCTATTCGAGCAACATCACGCCCGATGACGAGACCGGCATCGGCAAGCGGACCGATGCAGAAATCGCCCGGATGCTCCGCCATGGAGTTCGCCCCGATGGGCGAGCTTTGGTGCCCTTCATGCGCTTCGCCAATCTGGCCGACGATGATCTGCAAGCCATCGTCTCCTACCTGCGTTCGATGGCGCCCGTGCATCACCAGGTGAAGGCGCACGAACCGAACGCGCTGGGTCGGATCGTCTCGGCTTTCGTGCTCGAGCCGGTGGGTCCCACGGGGACTCCGCCGGCCACCGTGAAGCGGGAGGTGTCCGCCGAGTACGGTCGCTATCTGGCAAACGGCGTGGGCGGTTGCGCGACTTGTCACACCAAGATCAGCATGAAGACGGGCGCCTTCGAGGCTCCAGTCTTCTCGGGTGGCAGCGAGATCCCTTCGGAAACGGACGCGAGCAAGATCTACGTGACCCCGAACCTCACCCCGCACCCCACCGAGGGCTGGCTCGAAGGCTGGGGCGAAGATGCCTTCGTTGCGCGGTTGCGCGGCGGCCGCGTCCACGCCGATTCGCCGATGCCTTGGGAGTCTTACCGCGGCGTGAGCGAGGACGACGCGCGCTCCATCTACCGCTACCTGCGCTCGTTGCCGGCAGCCCCAGGTGGTCCGAACACGAAGACTCGGGCCGTGCTGGCGAGCGCGGGGCACTAACCACCAACCCAGGCCCAGCTCTACCGTCGAGACGGCGGACGCGCCTCCCGCAGCTCGTCGGCCAGCGTGAGCGCTGCGCCTTCGAGTGGCGTGTGCTTTCGGTACACGAGCGACCAGGTGCGCCGGATACCTGCGCGCGTGAGGCGAACGGCCTCGATCTGGCCCCGGGTCCGGCGTGGTTCCAGCGTGAAGCCGGGCAGGATGCTGACCCCCATTCCGGCTTCCACCAGCTCGAGGACTGCCTCGGCCACCGGCACCCGGATCACGCGCGCAGCGGCGGTCGCGCCAGGGGTGGATGGGGGAAAAAGCAGCTTTCCCACGCGCTCGCGTTCGGCGGGCGCCACGTGCCCCAAGATGAGCGTCTCGCCTCCCAACTCACCGCCCCCGACGAAGCGTTTCTTGGCCAAGGCGTGCCCTCGCGGAACGGCGAGCAGCAGTTCGTCCTCGAACAAGCGCACGCTTCGTAGACGGGCACTCCTCGCTCGGCCGAAGGTGTGCGCCGTGACCGAGAGTGCCACGTCGATGCGCTTTTCCTCGAAGGCGACGGGGGTGCTCGACAGGATGTCGGACGAGAGATCGAGGTCGACTTCCGGATGGGAGTGACGGAGCGCCCCGAGCGCGCGCGGTACCCAGTGGTACGCGGTGTAGCACTCGGTCCCCACGCGCAGTTTGGTGCGCTCGATTGGAGCGGCGCGCACCTCGCGTTCGAGCGAGGCCAGCCGTTCGAGAACCTCGGGCGCACACTCGCTCAGGCGGAGTCCCGCCGAGGTGATGGCGAGGGTTCGTCCGCGACGCTCGAACAGTTCGACGCCGAGTCGCTCCTCGAGGCCGCGGAGCTGGTGGCTCACGGCCGACTGGCTGAGGTGGAGGCGGCGCGCTGCGCGCGTGACGCCTCCGGCATCGGCAATGGCCTGCACCAACCGCAGATCGCGCGCGTCCAGGGCGTCCGTCACGAACATGAGTAGAATCGATGAACATCATCTAATCAATGCGTTTTGTACATGCGCGGGATCTGCGTAGAGATGCCTCATGACCTTCGTCCCCACGCTCTACTATTCGCCCGGTGCCGTCTCGCTCGCCGCTCATTTCGCTCTGGAGGAGTCGGGCGTTCCGTATCGACTCGAGCAGATTTCGGTGAAAGACGGTCAGCAGCGCAGCGAGCGCTACCTCGACATCCATCCGCTCGGCCGCCTGCCTGCTCTCGAACTCGAGCCCGGTGTCGTGCTCACCGAGACTCCCGCGCTTCTCGGCTACATCGCCGAGCTGGCTCCCGAGCGGGCGCTCTTGCCGACGTCGGGGTTGGCCCGCGCCCGCGCCGACGAGTGGCTCAGCCTGGGCGCTACCACCCTGCACGTGATGTTCCTCTGTTTCTTTCGTCCCGATCGGTACACCTCGGATCAGGCAGCACAAGATGCTCTGAGGGCCGACGGCAAGGAGCGCTTCGTGCGCCTGCTGGCGCACGTGGACGCTCGCCTGACACCGGGTGGCTTCGCGCTCGGCGCCGACTACAGCCTGGTCGACGCATCCCTAGCCGTGTTCCTCCTCTGGGCGCGCCGCTTCGAGCTGCCAGTCGCTTCGCTCCAGCGCTATGGCGTCCTCACCGATCGGGTGCTCGGGCGTCCGGCGGTACAGCGTGCTCTCGAGCAGGAAGGCCTGGCGCCCAGGCGTTCCTGAGCGCGGTCCGACGAACATTGGGACGGCACCACCGGGCCAATGGGGGGCGAGCGGTCAAGGCTCGGGGCGTGTGAACCACTCCGCTGGCGGACCCCCGAAGTTCCCCAGATCGTCTTCGGTCATCGTGGACATCACCACGAGCTGCCAGTCCGCCCCAGGATGGACGAAGCCTCCGATGCCGACGCTCTGGCAAATGTCGTTCGGGCAGGAGCCGTCCGGCTTGCGGAAGTCGGCACCGACGCTCAGGAGGTACCGGGGCGGCGCTCGATCGTCGGGAGCCGCCGCGTCGGCGAGAATCAGGCGCGTCGCGCAGACGACGATGACGGCCTCCAGGCGATCGGGGACGTCCGCATACGGCAAGTTCGGCCAAAAATGAGCGTTGTGGCCGGCAGTCGTCACGAAGGAGCGTCCTCCATCGGCTTCGACGCGCATGTCGAAGGCCGACGCGGGGCCTTGGGCGCTGAAGTCCTCGAGCCAGGCGCCGCCATCCAGGTCGTCGGTGCGTTGCGCGATCTGCCAAGCTCCCGCCGGTGGCAACACGAGCAATCTGCAGTCACGCACCTCGACGCGAGTGTTGGACGGTCGCGTATCGCTGCCGTCCACGTAGAGCTGTCCCCACAGGTTCATGAACCCGGCGTCCTCGGGTGCGGACAGGGGCCCGCGGGTTGCGTGGGTCGACCAGTCGTAGCCGAGAGGAACGCCGTGGGGCACGGCCTCGTGTTCCGAGCCCGGCACGTTCTCCAGCAGGAGCAGCTCGACGTCGCCGCTCGAGCTGGCGGCTCCACCGCTCGCAATTCCGTTGCCGCTTGCCCCGCTACCGTCGCCAGTATCAGGGCCGTCGCCAGCAGCGGGTGCGCTCGCGCCCGCGCAGCCGCAGGCGAAGAGCAAAATCGGAAGGAGGGGCCAGTGCTGCACTCGAGCGAGTCGTAAGGCTACTGCCGCCGCTACACACCGGCAAAGCCCAACGGTCGCAGGCGGGCGGTTGGGTAGCGACCTGCGAACACACCCTGACACATCGGTGCTCGCTCGCGCGTTGACGTTCTCTGTCCGAGCTCAGGGCCTCGTCGCTCCCGACGATTCGCTTGTCTTGCGGCAGAAAGCACCCG
>DATIDO010000228.1:0-10227 GCA_035456245.1 Polyangiaceae bacterium | reverse complement strand
GGAGCGCCGCGGCGCCGTCACTTCACGCCGCCTCTACGGCAACGGAGTCAGCGTGCTCTCGGGCGATTTGTTGCTCGTCGGCGCTTTGGATCGGACCCGCCGCGCGGCGCCCGAGCTGCTGGCGGATCTGATCGGAACGCTGCAGCGCTTGGTCAACGGTGAGATCGTGCAGCTGCGCGGTCGCACCGAGCTCGATGTGAGCGAAGCGACCTACTACCGAGTGCTCGAGGACAAGACGGCTTCGCTCTTTTCCTTCGCAACGCGTAGCGGCGCGCGGTTGGCCGGCGCCAACGAAGAGCAGGTGCAGGCGCTCTCCGGTTACGGCGAAGCCTTGGGCATCGCCTTCCAGCTGATCGACGACGTCATCGACTACTCCGGCGAGAACACCGGCAAGGCATTGTTCGCCGATCTGGCGGAGGGCAAGCTGACGTTGCCGTTGGTCTTGGCGATCGAAGCCGATCCGGAACTGGCTCCGCTGGTGCGCCGCATCCACGAGGGTGAGCGCGAGCCGGTCGCGGAGGTCAGCCGCCGCGTCGTGCAGAGCGGGGCCTGTGAGATCGTGCGCAAGCGCGCCATCGAGTTCACCGAGCGCGCGCGTCACTTGCTGCAGACGTTGCCGGCCTCGCGCGCGCGTCAGCTGCTCGATGTTGTTGCTCTCGAGATGACCCAGCGTCTCGCCTGAGCGGGCGGGCGCGGTTCAGTCGACCCAGCACCTCGCCTGAGCGGGCGGGTCTGCTGAGGCAGGCCTGCGCAGACGGTGTGAGTGAGAGAGCGGCCCCGCGGGGGCGCTCCCTCGACCCATCAGTTCAGCGGCGTGCCTTCGGGCGGAGCCGCCAGATCGTCGCCGAGCAGGACAGCGGCCACTTCGCGCTCGATTGCGCTGCGGACCTCGTCGTCCAAGCGATCGAGTGAGCCGCACAGGCGCTCGATGTTGCGCTGGTAGACGAAGATGCGGACTCGCGAGCCCTCCTCGTCCAGCGCGTCGACCAGTACGGGAGCGCGCGGATCGGCACCGTCCACCACGGCCTCCACACCAGGGGCCTCGGCCGTGAAGATCTGGGTGGCTTCGACCGAGGCGCGCAGGCGCGGCGTGATGGTCTCGGCGACCCGGCGCACCGTCGTGAGGAACGCGTCGGGCGACAGCGCCCAGGGTGGGTGGGGCAGGAGAAGATCGAGCTGGCGCGTCTTGAGGAAGGCCTCGGTAGCGGCCAGCGTGTCCCCGCGCTCGTCGCGGATCAGCGCCAGGTAGTAGGGGGCCTCGGGGTTCTCGGGATCGCGGCGCGATGCCTCCAAGAGCAGCTCTTCGGCGCGCTTGGTCTGACCCATCTCGAAGAAGGCGCGGCCGACCAAGAAGGCGTGGGCCGGGCTGGTGAACGGGCCGTCGGGGATGCGGCGCAGGGCCTCCAGGGCTTCCGGATGGCGGCCCAAGCCCACCAAGGCGTCGAACTGGAGTAGCAGCGTGTCGGTCAGCTCCTCGTCCGTCTCGACCAGTTCGAGGGCGTCGTTGCAGTAGCCGAGAGCGTCTTCCATCTCGCCGAGCGGATGGATGCACAGCTCCGCCGCGTTCAGCATCGCCTCCAGGAACGTGTCGTCGAGCGCGAGCGCCTGGCGATAGAGCTCGAGAGCTTCGTCGAACTCACCGCGCAGCGCGCAGGCGTAGCCAAGCAGGTTGTGGGCCTCGGGCGACTGCGCCTCCAGCTCGAGCGCACGACGAGCCGAGAGCTCGGCGCCACGCGCGTCGCCGCGCTGCGCGAGGTCCCAGCCGCGATCCAGGTGGGCCGTGAATTGGTCCATGCGGGGGTTATTGGTTCGCGCTCGCCTTCTGGCAAGCGAATTGCTCAGTCGTGGATGACCACCATGGAACCAGGCTTTTCTTCGCTCGACCACACGCCGTGCAGGCCCTCGGGCAGCGGCGGCTCCAAGTGGAAAAACAGCCATTTGGCATCGAGCGGCGCCAGGTTCACGCAGCCATGGCTCATTTGGTAGCCGAAATTCTGGTGCCAGAACGCCGTGTGCGTCGCGTATGCCTTGTGGAAGTACATGACGTACGGCACATCCTCGATGCTGTAGGGCAAGTCGCCGGCGGCGCTGCCGTCGCCGTCCATCGTCGCCACCACGTGCTTCTCGCGCACACGCCACATGCCGCGGGGCGTCGCGTGATCCTTCTCCTTGATGCGCGACTCTTTGCCGCTCGAAATGAGCGTGGCGTAGAGCGGCGTGTCGCCTTGGTAGACCACCAAGGTCTGCTCGCTGATGTCGATGTCCAACCAGCGCTCGTTTTCGCCGACGCCCTCGGGGCGCGGCTCGGGGGTGGTGCGCCGCACCGTCGAGGCCTTGATCCAGGAACCGTCGGCCGTCTCGAGGTAGTCCTTGCTGGCGTACGTGAGCGTCTTGCCGGTCAGCTGCACGGGGCCAAAGTGGGGCACCGTACCCTTGCTGGTGATCTTCTTGGCCTCGGGATCGATCTCGTAGAGCGTGCTGGTCTTGTTGAGGCCGTAAACCCAGGCGAGCGGCAGCTTCCACTTCTCGCCGTCGATCTCGACACCCTGGAAATCGGACGCGGCCGCCTGCCAGAAGCGATCCGCCGGCGCGATCACGCCCTTGGTCGTCTTGTACCAACTGCGCCCATTCCACGGGAACGACTTGTCCACCGCCACGTAGAAGCCCTTCACCATGCGCTTGACCAGGATGCCATCCGCGTCCTCGCTCAGGTGCTCGAGCTTCACTTCGTGCAGGTTCTCGCCCGACTCCCACCACTTGAGTGGTTCGGGGGGTGCTGCGGCCACCGGCGCGCCCGAGTCACCTTCCGGCGGCGGCAAACTCGGCTGCGGCAATGGCGAAGGGGCTGCTGGCTCGGCCGGCAACGCGGCGCTTCCGGCAGGGGCCGCTTCGCCCTCGGTCTTGGCCTCTTTCGCCTTTTTGGCCGCAGGCAAATACGGTTCGTACTCGTACATTTGCTCGCGCGAAGGCAGCGAGCGGTAGAGCGGCGTGCCGTTGTGCGCATTGCGCATGTACGGGTAGGGGAGCAGCGCCTCCACGTTCGGTTGGCGAGGTGGGAACTTGGCGATCGGATCCTTCTCGTCCGTCGTCCCCACCATGCTGCAGATGTAGCCGCCTGAAGCGACCTTGTACCAACCCTTCGAGCAGTTCTCGCCTTCCACCTTTTCGGCGAGCACGGGCACCTTGCCGCCGATCTGCACGTAGCCGAGCTTCTTGTCCTTGTCGGGGCGAGGAACCAGATAGACGCCGGCCGACGAACGGGTCACCCAGAGCCAGGGGCCGGGGTGAGGTTCGGGGAGGTTGTCACCGACCGGGGCGCCCGGTGCCAGTTGGGCTGGCTCAGCCGTTGGGGCAGGCGCAGGGGTGCCGGGGGTCGGCGCCGCAGCAGTGGGCGCGGGTGCCGGTGGCTTCTCGGCGACAGGGGGTTTGGGATCTTCTTTGCAGCCCCAGGCCATGGCCAAGGGAGCAACGAGCAGACCGAATGCCCACGGGAATCGTCGAAGTGAAGAAGGCGTAGGAGACTTCATGCGAGAGCGCGCCACCGCGTACTATCCGAGGGCCGATTTGTCGAATCGGTCCCCGTGCGGCAGCCCGAGTCTGTCCCTGGAGCGAAGGGCGTGCCATCTTCGGCTGCGAGGCAATTTTGGCTGAACGGGGGGATCCGGCGCGATGAGCAGTGTGGCTGGAGCGACGCGTGAGCGTGGCAGCCTCGACACGGGCTGGATCGGGCGAGCACCGACGGATCGGCGGCTGGTCCTCATGCTGGTGGCCTCGCTCGCCGTCCATGCCCTGATCAGCTTCGGGCCCCGCTGGGCGGCCCTCGCTGGGCTGTGGAGTCCGACCGACGAGGCCTTCGAAGAGCCGGCGGTCGACGCCATTCCGGTCGACCTGCTGGAGGAGCGTGCAGGCCCCGAACCTGCCGTCGAGCCCCCTCCACCAACACCTCCGGAGCCCGTTGCCGAGCCCAGCCCCGCCGAGCCGAAAGAGCCGGCCGCGCCCAAGGCTCCAGCCGCGCCACGTCCGGAGCCGGCGCGTCCCACCCCTCCAGCCGACAAGCCCGCCGACAAGCCTGGCGAGGGTTCACTCGACGATCCCGTGGCGCGCGCCGGCCTGGCTGGAAAGGCCGTCGACTCGAACGCCAACGTGCGGCTCCTCCTGCACATGGGGGTGGTGAGGGCGCACCCGCTCGGCGCGCGGATCGGGGTCTTGCTGGAGCGAACACCGCAGTGGAACGACTTCTTCGGTGCCGCGGGCGTCGATGCGCTGAACGACGTCGATCACATCTTGGTGGCTGGGCCGCAGCTGCGTGATTCCTCCAACGTCGTGGCCGTCGTCCAGCATCGACTGAGCAGTGACGCGGTGAACGCTGCGTTCGAGCGGTTGGTCGCGCGGGGTGGCGAGTGGGTGGAGCATCAACCGCCATTGGTGAAGGCCAGGGCGGATCGAGCGGATCGCTTGTTCGTCGCGCCCAACGCGCGCGTGGTTGCAGTGGTTCCGCCCAGCGCCGAGAAATCGGCGCGCGCCTTGTCACGCAAGGTGGGCTTTCCTCCAGCCGGTACGGCTGCGCTCGAGGCGTACGTCGTGACCCCTTGGCGCGTCGCGCGAGGTACCGGCTTCAAGGTTCCAGACACGCTGCGCTGGGCGCGCTTCGAGGCCGAGGCGAGCGAGAGTGGTGGCGCGATCGTGCAGATCGAGGCGGAAGACGAGTCGGAGGAGCTCGCGCTCGAGCACGCGGCTTCGCTCGAAAAGTCGGTACGGGCCGCCTCGACGCTGGATCTGGGGGGCGGCGTGCTGGGAGGGTTGGCCTCGCTGGCCTTCGGCTCCAGCAAGCAGCGCTTCATCGAGCGCATTCAATTCGTCGCTCACGGCAAGCGCATCGAGGGTCGACTCGAGTTCACCCGCAAACAGCTGGCCACACTGCTCGATCTCGCCGACGCCGTGCTGCCACCACCGCCGCCGCGCGAGCGCTTCGAGCCCTCGCCCGCCACCACCGGTGATGCGAGCGGCACGACCGCTCCGGGAGCGCCTGCCGGTTCGGCTACTTCGTCGCCGTCGGGGACGGCTCCGACTGGTTCTGGCCAGTCGACACAGCCGAGTCCGTCGGCTCCGGCTCAGCCGAGTCCGTCAGCGCCGAGTCAGGCGACCCCTGCGGAGCCCCGAGCACCGGCGACAGCTCGTCCAGAAGCCGGCGAGCCGCCTCCGGTCGAACCCCCCGCAGGCTCCAGCCCGAGCCCCGCCGAGCCGTGAGCACCAAGCGGGCCGGCGCGTCGCTGGTCACACCGCGCTCCAGCAGGTAGTCGACCAGCAGTCCGACGACCATCAGCCCGAGGCCGATGCCGAGCAGCTCGGGAGCTGCGCGCGAGCCTGCAAAGGCCTGCACCACCAGGCCACTGCCCAACAGAGTCCCGAGCGCGAGCGCGCCGACCCCCAGCGAAAAACGCGCAGGGGGACCACCCGTTTCGAGCGCCAGCTCCGCGATCGATTCGAGCGGATAGAGCGCCACGCGAGCGCGCCCCTCACGGCCGAGCCAAGTGGTTCGCGAGGTGAGTTCGAGCGCGTTTTCGCGCAGCTCCACCTCGCCGGTGACGCGACGACCCAAGGCGAAACGCGCGAACGAGCGCGCCGCCGAGCGCACCACCAGCCACAGGCTGACGATCTCGACCAGGCGTTGCGCCACGTTGCGTGGGGCGCTCGTGAGTTCTCCCGAGACGATGTCCACGCGCGCTCGGCTCAACTCAACGTGAGTGAGTTGAGAATGGGACCGGGACGCTCGAGCGATTCGTCGTCGAGCGCGCGATTGCGCTCGTCCACTCGCACGACCGTCGGCACGTGAACGCGCGCTTCTTCTGCGGTCATGGTGGCGAAGGTGGCGAGAATGACGAGATCGCCTGGCTGATTGTGATGAGCAGCCGCTCCGTTCACACAGATGGCCCCCGAGCCAGCCGGGCCTACCAGCGCGTAGGTGCTGAGGCGCGTGCCCCGTGTGACGTTCCAGATGTGGACCTCCTCGTGCGGCAGGATCCCTGCGCGCTCGAGCAAATCGGCATCGATGGTAACGCTTCCCTCGTATTCCAAGTCTGCATGGGTGACCGTGGCCCGATGGATCTTGGATTTGAACATCCGCAGGTTCATGGCGACTTCCTGGCTCCACATGGCGGCTCGCCCGAATGCGAGTCCCCCTGAGAGACCTAGGTCTTCAACGAGAAAGATACTGACGGTCCGTCGCTCCGCAAGCGCTCCAGTTGGTGCATAGCGAGGGTGGCAGCAGACCCAGGGGGGCCGGGAGGCGAGTCGGCTTCTCGAAGGCACCACACGATTCTTGGCCCGCCTCATGACGGCGAGATACCGAGGACGACAGTCGCGCCCTGCAACGCGCCCTTCGGCCCCGTGCCGAGAAAGCGAACCGTCATGAACGCCCGTCTCGCCTTCCTGAGCTCAGAACCCGTATCCGCCGTGAAGAAGCAAAGCCTCCTGGACAGCCTGCGGGGACTCTTGCGGCAGTCCTTCGAGCTCGGTCGCCGTGGCGCCCTGCAGGAGAAGCAGGCGCGGGCACAGGGCTACGCCGACGGCTACCTGCGGGCGCTGGCCGACGTCGGTATCGCCAACGAACGTGATCTCCTGCAGCTGGTGCAGGAGGTACGTCGCGGCTCGTTCGGTCCGGCTACCGCGGTCTTTCAGCCCGAAGATCAGTCCCTGGCGGTCTGATTCCGCGTCGCGCAGCGACCGGCCGCTCGAAGCTGGCCGGTCCATGAGCTCGAAGCTGGTCGGTCCGTGCGCGCCAAGCTCGCCCCGGAACCCGGAGCGAGTCTCTCTCGACCGAATCGAACTCAGCCCAGCCGAACTCAGCCCAGTCGAACTCAGCCCAGTCGAACTCAGCCCAGTCGAACCAGCGAGCGGACCTGCGCGATGCGGGCCGCCACCGTGGCGTTGTCGATGGCCAGAAGGCGCTCGAGACCAACGCCCTCCACGTTGAACGAGGCGACGGCCGTCGCGTACACGAGTGCGTCGCGCAGAGCCGAGGTGTCCGTGCGACCGAGCTGGGCCAGGCGGCCGAGCAGCGAGCCGGCGAAAGAGTCACCGGCGCCGGTCGGATCGACCTCGAGCTCGAGCGGGTAGGCAGGCACGAAGGCCAGCTCGGGTCCGTCGAACAGCAACGCCCCGTGCTCGCCCTTTTTCACGATCAGGCGACGCGGGCCCATGGCCAGCACCTTTTCGGCTGCCTGGCGCAGGTTGGTGACGCCAGCCAGCTCGCGCAGCTCTTCGTCGTTGATGGTGAGCAGGTCGATCTTGGTGAGCAGCTCGCTCAGCAGGGCGCGCTCGCCGGAGATCCAGAAGTTCATCGTGTCGGCCACGACGAAGGCGCCGGGATCCAACTGCGAAAGCACGCGCAACTGCAGCGCGGGGTGGATGTTGCCCAAGAGCACCAGCTTGGACTGGCGGTAGGCGGCGGGCAGCTCGGGCTGGAAGTCGGCGAAGACGTTCAGCTGGGTGTCGAGCGTCTCGCGGCTCTGCAGATTGTCGGCGTATTTGCCCACCCATTTGAAGGTCTTGCCGCCGGCGATGCGCTGCACGCCGGCCGTGTCGACGCCGCGGCTGCGCAGGGTGTCGAGCGCCTGCTCCGGGAAGTCGTCACCCACGACGCCGACGATGCGGGCGGGGGCGAACAGGCTGGCCGCGACGGAGGCGAACGTGGCCGCACCACCCACGACGTTCGGGAACGAGCCCGACGGCAGGTGGAGGTCGTCGAGGGCCATCGAGCCGATGATCAGAACGGGGGAGGCGGTGGACATGGCGCGGGGGTTTAGGGGGAATTCGGGCCGGGTGGCAAGAGCCAGTCCAGGCGGGCCCGGGTGCTGGGGGAGATGTGCTCGACCGGGGTGAGCAGGGCGCCTTGGAGGGCGCTGCTGGCGGGACTCTTGCTGGGGTCCGGCAGCAGCGAGGGTAGTTCGGCCACCAAGCGTTGGGCCAAGGCGCCGTTCTGGCGCAGGACGGCCAGGACCATCTCGACGGTGACGGCCTCCTCGGTCTCGTGCCAGGCGTCGTAGTCGGTGGAAAAGGCTACTGTCACGTAGGGCAGCTGGGCCTCACGGGCGAGCTTGGCCTCGGGCAGCGCCGTCATGCCAATCACCGACGCGCCCAGGGCGCGGTAGGAGAGGCTTTCGGCCCGGGTGGAGAACTGCGGCCCCTCCATGCAGACGTAGGTGCCACCGCGATGGACGCGAGGCGCGCCGGCACGCTCCGCGGCGATGGCAGCCGCCTCACCCAGATCGGCGCAGGCCGGGTGGGCGAAGGCGACGTGCGCGACGGCGCCGTTCTCGAAGAACGTCGACGTGCGCCGCTTCGTGTAGTCGATGTATTGGTCGACGATCACCACGTCGCCGGGCCGGATGTCCTCGCGCAGCGAGCCCACGGCCGACAGGCTGACGAGCTGTTGGGCTCCCAACTTCTTCAAGGCGCAGACGTTCGCTCGGTAGTTGATCTCGTGGGGGGCGAGCTCGTGATGCCGGCCGTGGCGCGGCAAGAACAGCAGCCTGCTCCCAGCGAGTCGCCCCTCGATGACCGGTGCGCTCGGCAGACCGTAGGGCGTCTCCAGCTCGTGGGTAGCCGTCACCTCGAGGCCGGGGATGGCGTAGATGCCGCTGCCGCCCACTACCGCCAGCGTGCGCTCGGCCGTGGTCGATGAGGTCGCCGCGGGCTTGGCTGCAGCCGGAAGCGTCACTCGGGGCTCCGCTCGGGGTACCGGCCGCTCGAAAGCAGGCTCTCGGCGAGCGTGGCGGCACGCAGGCGACGGCACTCTTCCGCGCGGAAAATCGAGAGCAGCTGTTCGGTGGCGACGTCGAGCTGGTCGTTCACCAGCACGTAGTCGAACAGGCCGTAGTGGGCGATCTCCTCACGGGCTACGGCGTAGCGACGTTGCACCGTGGCCTCGTCCTCCGAGGCGCGGCCGCGCAGGCGCGAAAGCAGGACATCCATGCTGGGAGGCAGGATGAAAATGGCGACGGCATTGGGCTCGGCGCATTTGATCTGGCGAGCGCCCTGGTGGTCGATGTCGAAGATGATGCCGCGCGCCGAGCTGGCCCGCTCGATCTCGCGCCGGCTCGTTCCGTAGAGGTTTCCGTGCACCTCGGCCCACTCCAGGAACTCACCGGCCTCGATCAGATCGATGAAGCGATTCCTGGTGACGAAGTGGTACTCCCGGCCATCCTGCTCGTTGCCACGGGGGAGGCGCGTGGTGTGCGAAACGCTGAAGCGGAGGTCCGGGATGGCCTGCTGCAGGCGAGCGGTCAGCGTCGTCTTGCCTGCGCCGGAAGGCGAGGAAATGATGAGCGGCAGTGGCTTCATGACGGGCTTGGGGGGCGAGATGGGAAGCGGCTGAGGGAAAGAGTGGAAAGCGGCTGGGGAAAGAGACCGAAATCAATCGATGTTCTGGACCTGCTCGCGCATGCGCTCGAGCTCGGCCTTCAGCTCCACCACGAGGTGGGCGAGGGGGGCGTGTTGGGACTTGGAGCCGATGGTGTTGGCTTCGCGGCCCATCTCTTGGAACAAGAAATCGAGCTTGCGACCCACGGGCTCGTTGGCGTCCAGCAGGCTGGCCATCTGGGTGAAATGACTCTCCAGGCGCACGAGTTCCTCGGTGATGTCGCTGCGGTCGGCGAGCAGGGCCACCTCGTGCTCCAGGCGTCCTTCGTTCACGCCCAGGGCTGCGTCGGCCAACAGGCGTGACAGGCGTTCGCGCAGGCGTTCGCGGTACAACACGACCAGCTCGTCCGACTCGCGCGCCAAGCGGGCCACCAGCTCACGCGCCCCAGCGAGGCGTGCGGTCAGCTCGGCGTGCAGCGCTCGGCCCTCCTCGGTGCGCATGCGGTCCAGTTCGGTCAGCGCGCGAGCGAACGCAGCCTCCAGGGCCTCGCGCACCGCATCGCCGTCGGCGCCCTCCAGCTCCCAAACGCCCGGCTGACTCAGCAGGGCGTCCAGCGAAACCGGGGAGCCCAGCTCCCGGCCGAGCTCGCTCAGGCTCTGGTAGAGCGAGCGCAGCCGCTCGGTTGCCACCCGTGCCTGCCCGGTCGCGCCGCCGCCGCTGCGCGCGCTCACATCGAACCGGCCGCGACCCAGGTGCTTGCGAGCCAGCTGTTCGACGAAGAACGAGTGCTCGGCCAGCTCGCCGCCCAGCCGCAGCCGGACGTCCTGATGCCGGTGGTTCAGCGCCCGCAGCTCGACGCGGACGAA
>DATIDO010000227.1:0-9871 GCA_035456245.1 Polyangiaceae bacterium | reverse complement strand
GAGCAGGACGTTCTGCTCGACGGTGAGCCAGGGGAACAGCCGGTGTTCCTGGAACACCATGCCACGCTCCAGGCTGGGGCCCGAGATGGGGCTGCCGTCCAAAGTGATGCTGCCCTCGTAGTCCGCCTCCAGCCCCAGGATCAGCCGGAGCAAGGTCGACTTACCGCAGCCACTCGCGCCCACGATGGTGAGGAAGGAGCCAGGAGGGACGTCCAGGTCGATGCCTTCGAGGACTCGCAGCTCACCATCGTCGAGCCGGTAGGACTTCGAGAGCCCGCGGATGCTCAGCGTCCCGGCCACGGGCGACGTGACGAGCGACGGGCTGGCAGCAGGAGCAAGGGCGACGGCGGCAGTCGTAGGCATGGCAGGGGCTCGAACCGTGGACCATTGTCTACTACAGTAGACTGTTGGGTGACAGAGAATTCGTCCGTGCGGCGCGCCGGGGAGCCTGCCGGCACATGGCCGGGCGCCCCCCGCTGGCCTCAGGCGCTGCGGGCGGTGGGCCGGTTGCTCTCGGCGTCCGCTCCGAACTGACCCTGTTCGTAGGCCCGATGCACCTCGGCGTAAGCACCGTCGCGCGCCAGCAGTTCGGCGTGGCTGCCCCGCTCCACCCAGGTGCCGCGACGGATCACCAGGATCGAGTCGGCGTCCCGAATCGTGGACAGGCGATGGGCGATGAGGATGGCCGTGCGGCCTTCGCACAGGCGCTTCAACGCGTGCTGGATGCGGCGCTCGGTGCGAACGTCGATGGCCGAGGTCGCCTCGTCCAGCACGAGCACGCGCGGATCCGACAGGTACGCCCGAACCAGGCAAACGATTTGGCGCTGGCCATGGCTCAGACTCTGCCCCAACGCGCCCACCTCGGTCTGGTAGCCCAGTGGCAGCCGCCGAATCAGCTCGTCGACGTCCAGCTGCTCGGCCGCGGCCACCAGCTCCGCGTCCGTGGCTCCCGGTGCGCCAGTGCGCAGGTTGTCCAAAATCGTCCCACTGAACAGGACGTTGTCCTGCAGCACCACACCCACGTGGCGTCGAAGCTCGGCCTGCGACAGATCGCGGATGTCGTGCCCGTCCAGCCGGATCTGCCCCAGCTGCGGCTCGTAGAAGCGCGTCAGCAGCTGAACCAGCGTGCTCTTGCCGTGTCCCGTGGGCCCAACGATGGCCAGGCGGTGCCCGGCCGGGACTTGTAGGCTGAAATTGCGGATCACCGCGCCGCGCTTGGCCTCGTAGGCGAACGACACGTCGTCGAATTCCACCCGACCCTGCGGCTGGGCCACCGTGACGGCCTCGGGCCGGTCCACGATCTCCGGGCGGGTGTCGAGCAGCAGGAAGATGCGCTGGGCTGCGGCAGTTCCTGCCGCGTAGCGCTCGAACAGATCTCCCAGCTCCTGGAGCGGCCCCAAGAACAGCTGGATGTAGAACATGCTCTCGGTGATCTGACCGAGGGTGATCGTCCCTTCGGCCAGGCCCCGGCCACCCACCACCAGCACCAGCACGGAGCCGAGCGTGGTCAGCAGCGCCGTCAGCGGCAGAAACCAGCTGGCCCGGATGTTCCCCTGCACCAGGGTCCCGGTGAAGTCGTCGAGCAAGGCCTGGTAACGGTAGCGATTGTCGCGCTCCTGGCTGGTCTGCTGCAGCACCCGCACGCCGTTCACGCTCTCCACCAAATGCGCGGTGAAGCGGCTGCGTCGCTCGGCCACGCGCCCCCAGTTCGTCGAGGCGATGCGGTGGAAGAGCCAGATGGCCGGGAGCAGCACCGGCACGATCCCCGCGACCGACCAGAAGATCAGCGGCGACACACCGTAGAGCAACAGGCCAGCCACGCCGCAGCGCAGCACCGCCGACAGCAGCTCGGGCGGCCCTTGCACGAGCAGGGGCTCCAGCGTGTCCACGTCGCGATCCGCGCGCGAGACGATGCGCCCCGCCTTGGTGCGGTCGAAGTAGCGCACGCTGAGCGTCTGCACGTGGGCGAAGACTCGAGCGCGGAGCTCGTTCAGGATGACCACGGCCGCGCGGCCCGCCAAGAACTGTCCCCAACCCGCCAGGCCGAAGCGCAGCGCCCAGCACAGGGCCAGCCCCACGAGCGAAGTGGCGATCAGCCGCCAGTCGGGCGCGATTGCCTGTCCAACGACGGGTAGGCCTCCGTCGATGACCCGCGAGATCAGCTTGGGCCGGACGAAGATGGTCGCCACGAGCAGCGCCTGGAGCAGCACGACGGCCACGATGTCGCGGCGCACCGGGCCGAGCAGCGGCAACAGTCGACCGAACATGTTTCGCTCCAGCGTGGTCTGGGCGAGCTCCTGCTCGATTTCCAGGTCACGGGAGGCCGCCGCGTTCTGACTGGCGACCACGTCCTTGGGTACACGTTCCGATCTAGCCATCGTCTTTCCCCATCAGCTCGCGGTAGCTGGTGCTGCCGAGCAGTAGCTCGGCGTGTGAGCCCGAGGCGGCGATGCGCCCGCCGTCGAGCACCAAGATGCGGTCCGCGAACAGCACGGTCGACGGTTTGCTGGCGATGAGCAGGAGGCTCGGCGCCGCGCCCCCCTCGCCTGCCCGCTCCCTCAGGTTGCGCAGGATGGTCTGCTCGGTGACGGCATCCAGCGCGCTGGTCGAGTCGTCCAGCACCAGGATCGAGGGCTTGGCCAGGAAGGCGCGGGCCAGCGCGATGCGCTGCCGTTGTCCTCCCGACAGAGTGGTCCCACGGTCGCCGATGCGCGTCTCGAGCCCCTCGGGCAGCTCGTCGACGATCTCCGCCGCCGCAGCGTCCTGCAGCGCCCGACGTAGCTCGGCGGGGCTGGCTCCCGGCGCAGCCAAGCGCAGGTTTCGCTCGATGCTGTCCGAGAACAGGAAGGCGTCCTGGGCCGCCACGTGCACCTGTCGGCGCACCTGAGCGAGCTCCAGCTCGCGCACGTCGACCCAGCCGGCCTCGTTCGAGCCCAGCTCGACGCGGCCTTGCGTGGGATCGAGCAAGCGGGGCAAGAGAGCGGCCAGGGTCGACTTGCCCGAGCCTGTCGCCCCGACCAGCGCCACGACCTCTCCGGGCTCGACCTGGAACGAAAGACCCTGGAGAATCGCGCCACCCTCGTCGCGCGAGCGCACCTCGACATCGCTCAGACGAAAGCCGAGCGGGCCTGCCGCCAGGCTGCCGTGACCGGTGCGAATCTTCGGCTCGGCGTCCAAGAAATCCATGATCCGGGCTGCCGACGAGCGCGCATCGGCGAAGATCTGGATGATTCGACCGATGCCTTCGAAGCGGAAAATCAGCGTGTTCATGGCCAGCACGGCGGCCACCAGCTCACCCACGTTGTTCTGCCCTCGCGAGACCAACCAGCAGCCGACACCGAACACCCAGACCTGCCCGAGCGCGACCAGCACCTGGGGGATCGGCACCCGACTGGCCGCGTAGCGGATGGCCTGCAGCGACAAGCGCGAGAAGCGACCGATCGCTCCGCGGAAGCGCTCGATGCGTGATGCCTCGAGCCCGAAGGACTTGATGACGCGAACGCCCCCGACGCCCTCGAGCAGATCCTGGCTCACCGCGTCGTAGGCGTCACCCACGGCCCGATCGAGGGCCACCAAGCGATCGGCCTGACCCACGAACAGCCAGACACCCAGGCCCGTCAGCAGGGCCGGTACGGAGGCCAACAGCGGATCGTAGAAGAACAGGATGCCGAGCGAGGCGAAGATGACCAGGCCTGTCTCGATGACGTTGCGCCAGAAGCTGATGAGCGCATCACGAACCTTGTCGGCGTCGCGCGTCGTGCGCGCCACCATCTCACCGATGCCGTGCCGCAGGTGGTAGCCCACGTCCAGGCGCTGCACCTGCGCCAGGATGGCGTCGCGCAGCCGGAAGAGCAGCTCTTGCCCGGTTGCCAGCGCGGTGATGCCGGCCACGTAGGCCAGAGCGGAACGACCCAGCGCGACCCCACCGAGGATGGCGGCCCACAAGAGGGCCCGTGAGTAGTCGTAGCCACCGGCCGCAGTACGCGTGACCAGCGCACCGATCTCCAGCTCGTGAACGGCACGGCCGATCAGGTACTGGTAGTACGTCAGGCTGCCGTTGACGACGATGAACGCCAGCAGCGTGATCGTGAACCGCCACGGCATCGTGCGGTAGATGATCAAGCAGCGCAGCAGCGGGTGCTCGCGCACGTAGCGCGACACACTGCGATCGAGGATCTCCGGCTCGAGACGGGGGCGAGTGAGCCCAATCAGGTGAATCGACATCAGGGACGAGCCTCCGCGGTGTCCTGCCAACGGGTGGTGCGCAAACCCAGGCCACGCACCAAGCGGTCGATGGCCAGGCTGGTGAGGCCGATGCTGAGCACGCAGACGAGTACGACGTCCATGCGCCCTCCGACCTGAGCGTGTTGCATCATGCTGCCCATGCCGATCCCGGCGGTCAGCAGCATTTCGCTACCCACCGTGGCGATCCAGGCAAAGGCGATGGCGTGGGAGAGACCGGTGAGAAAGAACGGAATCACCGCCGGCAGCGTCACCTTGCGGAAGGTCTGCCAACGATCGAGCCCGTGAACGCGGGCCACCTCGAGCAGCCTGACATCGATGTTCTTGACGCCTGCGTAGGTGTTGAGGAGCACCGGATAGAAGACCGCCAGGAAGACGAGCGACACCTTGGCCAGCTCCCCCGTGCCCAGCCACAGCCCCATCAGCGGAGCCAATCCCAGCACCGGGACCTGCCGAAAGGCGTGTAGGAACGGACTCACTGCCCGATCGACCCAGGCAGCCGACGCCAACAGCGACCCCAAGGAAAGGCCTGCCGTCGAGCCGAGCACCAACGCCAGCAGCGCCTTCCGCAAGCTGGCGGCCAAGCTGCGCGGCAGCTCACCGCTGAGCACCGTGTCCACGAAGCTCCGGGCCACCGACTCCAGCGGCACGAAGATGTAGCTCCGCTCCGGATCACGCGAGAGCAGCTGCCAGACGGCGAGCAGGACGAACGGCACCGCCACGGCGCGGCCCAGGCGCTCCCAGCGCGCCCTACCCGTGACCGTTCGTTGGGTCACCACGAGGCAGGCCTCCAGCGCAGGGCGCGCCGCTCGATCCAGCGCACGCTGCGGTCCAAGAACAGCCCCACCGTGCCGGTCACGATGACGCCCACCAGCACCACATCCATGCGGAACATCTGCCGGCCCATCTCCATCATCTGGCCGAGCCCTCGGTCGGCGGCCATCAGCTCGGCCGCCACCAGCACCATCCAGGCCCGCCCCAGGCTGATGCGCACGCCAGCCACCACGGAGGGCACCACCGCCGGCAGCACCAAGCGGCGCAGGAACACGGCGCGGGGCAGCTGGTAGATGGCAGCCACCTCCAGGAACTTGCGACCGATGTTGCGGGTGCCGTCCAGCGCGCTGAGCGCCACGGCGAAGAAGCAGGCCTTGGCGACCAAGAGCACCTTGAAGGTCTCTTCCACCCCGAACGCCAAGATGAAGACGGGGATCAGCGCGACCGTCGGCAGTTGGCGCGCAGCGTGGAAGAAGGGCTGAGCGTAGGCCTCGAGCCGAGGCGAGGTGCCCATGGCCGTGCCGAGCAACACGCCCGCCGTGGCCCCGCAGCCGAAGCCGAAGGCCAAGCGACCCAAGCTCTCGCGCAGGTGTTCGAGCAGCTCACCACTGCGAACCAACTCGACGAAAGTGACCAAGACCTGACCGGGCGGCACCAGCAGCTGCGGGGAAACCAGCTCACCCCAGACTACTGCCTGCCAGCTGGCCAGCAGCGCCACGGGGAGCAACCAGGGGAGTGCCCATTGGCCAGCACGGCGCAGGGCGGCCCGAATGGCCGGAGTGCGGCCGCGCGCAGGCTGCGCCAGGCGCAGCGCGAAGCCGTCGCCGACGATCGGAAGCGTGTCCATGTCGCTCGATTCAGTCGTTCGAGGTCATGACCGACAGGCGGCTCACCCCTGCTCGATCCACCGCCGCCATGACCTTCGCGACCTGACCGTAGTTCACGGCCTGATCGGCGTGCAGGTGGATGGCGAGCTCGCTGCGCTTCGCTTTGATGGCCTTCAGATCGTCTTCCAAGCGGCTCAGCTCCACCTCGGTGCGGTCCACGTAGACACGCCCCGCCGAGTCGACGCTGAGGGCGATCGGCTTGCGATCCTCGGCCAGCGCGGTCTTGGCAGTCTTGGGCAGGTTCACTTTGATGGCCTGCGCCAGGAGTGGGGCGGTCACGATGAACACCACCAGCAGCACCAACATCACGTCCACCAAAGGCGTGACGTTGATCTCGCTCACCACCTCGTCGGCGTCGCCGCCGCCAGCCGACATGCCCATTAGGCGCTCGCCTCACGCGTGGAGGCCTGCGGGCGGAGGTCGGTGACCTCGGCTCGTCGCACCGTTCCACTGGTCGCCAGAGCCTCGACGGCTGCAGCGGAGGTCTTCAACTTGCCGGACAGGCCCAGCACCACCAGCGTGTGAGCCAAGTCTTCCAGATCGGCGCCTTGCAGCTTCAGACGGCGTACGAACACGTTGAAGGCCAGGACGGCCGGAACGGCCACGGCGATACCCACACCCGTCGCGATCAGCGCCTCGCCGATCGGACCCGCCACCACCTCGATGCCGGCTTCGCCGGTCGCGCCGATCTGTCGCAGCGCGCCCATGATGCCCCACACCGTGCCGAACAGGCCGACGAAGGGAGAGGTAGTGCCGATACTGGCCAACACGGCCAGACCGCTCTCGCTCGTCCGGCGCTCGCGCTGGATCTGCTGCCGCAGGCGCAGCTCCAGGATCTCGCGCGCTGCAGCGTCGTGCTTGGACGCCAACGCCTCACTCTCGTGCCAGGTCGAAAGGGCGGTCTTGGTCAGGCGTGCCTGCGGACCCTCCAGCGATGCCAGCTGCTCGGTCGAGGGTAGAGCCGCACCGGCACGAGCGGCCTGGAACTCGGCATCGCGGCTGCGCAGCCGCCAGAACTGAACCCCTTTGACCAAGGCCAGGCCCCAAGTGGCGACGGAGAAGAGCACCAGCGTCACCAGCGTGCCCTGGACAATCAGATGAAGAACGGATTCGGACATGATTCCTCGACGGTTACTGCAAACGGAAAACGATGGGCACGGTCACCCAGCCCGCAACGGCCTCGCCCGCTTGGCGTGCCGGAACGAAGCTCCAACCCTTGATGGCCTCGAGCGCTGCCTCGTCGAGCGCAGTGCGACCGCTCGACTGCTGGACCTTCATGGCTCCGGGTCGACCGTTGGCGAGCACCTGCACTCGCACCACGACCTTCCCTTCCCACCCCTCACGCTTGGCGCGTGCGGGGTACGCGGGCCGGGGATTCTTCGAGTAGTTGGCGCCCTCGTGCGCCTGCACGATGGGGTCCGGTGCCGCAGGCGGAGCCGGCGGAGCGACCTTGGCGACGGGCCCGAGTGTGCCCACACCGAGTCCGCCCGTCCCAGCCGTCAGGTTCCCGTCATCGGCCGCGGCTGCGGTGCTGCCGGTGTCGACGGGCGGCGGCGCGGAGGGGGCTGCCGGCGCCTCGGGCGTCGGCGCTGGGGCGGGAGCCGCCACGGGCTTGCTGGTCGCCTTGGGAGGCGGAGGAGGGGGAGTGCGCTGGGGTGGAGGCGGCGGCGGCGTGACGCGCGGCGGCGGCGTGGCCGGACGAGCCAGCTCGATCTCCACCTTGGAGCGGTACAGCGGCGTAGGCTCGCTCGACTGATTGTAGAAGCCGTAGGCCGCTCCGCCGTGGAGCAGCGCGGACAACAGGATCAGCACGGCCACCTCCCGCGAGCTGGGATGGTGGGGCGGGTGGAGCAGGTGGGGTACCGGTGCCACTGCCTCGCCGCTCTCGACCAGGTGAATGCGAAGCGCATCGGCTTCGGCAGACTCCTGCTGGTCCTCCAACTCGACTGCTGCCAGTTGCGCTCTCTCCGCCATCGGGCCTTGCTCCTTCATGGGCGACTCTCGTTCGCCTCGCCCCTGAGGCTACGCTTCAACGTGTCCACCTCGCAAGACATTTGTCACTCAGGAAAGATCCGCAGGTGTCCGCCCTTGCCCGAATTAGTCTCGTGAGATAGACAAACAGTATGTCAGTCACGCTGTCTGCGCCGGTCCCCTCCCCCGCGCGCGCCCCCCGCACCCCCGAAGCCCCCGTCCACCCTCAGTTCGTTCAGCGCTGGTCTTCCCGCGCCTTCTCGAGCGACCCCATCGACAGCGAGACGCTTCGTACGCTGTTCGAGGCCGCTCGCTGGGCTCCGTCGGCGTCCAACGCCCAGCCATGGCTCTTCGTCTACGCCGACGAACCCGAGGCCCTGGAGCGTTTCCGCGACCTGGTCAAGCCGAGCAACCGTCGCTGGGCCGATCAGGCGCCCGTCCTGCTGTTCCTCTTCTCGCGCCGTGAGAACAAGGGGGAGCCCAACCGCTGTGCGCAGTTCGACAGCGGCGCCGCCTGGATGTCCTTTGCTCTGGAGGCCAACCGTCTGGGGTTGGTGACCCGCGCCATGGGCGGCATCCACCACGATCGGATCCACGAGGCGCTGTCCGTGCCACGCGATCAGTACGAGATCTGCTGCGCCATCGCGCTGGGTCGACGCGGGCGACTCGAGGATCTCCACCCCGACCTCCACGAGCGAGAGTGGCCCTCCGAGCGCCGCCCGCTCGCCGAGATTGCCCGTCGCGGTGGCTATCAGCCTTCGAGTTCGTGAGGGTCTGCCCCCACCGAGACGAGCGGCCTGGAGCGCATCGGGTTTCGAGATGCGCTCCGCAGCCGATCCGACTCAGCTGCGGCGACCGTAGTCGATCACGTTGATACAGCGCGTCTCGTGGGACGCGCGGTTCTCGTAGGAATGATCCACGTCGGCACGGAAGAAGATGGTGTCGCCCGTGGACAGATCGTGCTCGGCGTCGCCGACCACGATGCGGATCGCGCCCTTCAGAACCACCAGGGTCTCGGTCGTTCCCCGACTGTGCGAGTCACTCTTGTGCAGCGCCTTGGCAGCCAATTTCAGCTCGTAGACCTCGAGGCCCGGCGTAGCGCCCCCCGGCGAAAGCAGACGACTCTCGAACCGGCCATCGGCGCTGGAGAACACGCTCCCGCCACCGGCGCGCAGCACCTTCGGACCGAAGTCGTCTTCCAACTCGAGCAGCGCCTGGAACGGCACCTCGAGCCCCACGGCGATCTTCCACAGCACCGACAACGTCGGGTTGGTGCGCGAGCCCTCGATCTGGGAGAGGGCAGCCCGGCTGACGCCGCTCTTCGCCGCGAGCTCGTCGAGTGACAGGTTGTTGGCGCGGCGGTAGCGCTTGAGTGCCTCGGTGACTCGGCGGGACATCTCCGCGGCCCCGAGATCATCGCCGCTCACGTCGGCCACTCGAGGGCGGGCCGGCCGGAGCTTGCTGGCGGCGGGCTCCGACTTCTCGTTGGCGGGGGGCGACTTGTCTCGGACGTTGGACGTCGAAGCGTTCTTCTTGGCGGCCATGGCTCTTCCAATCGACGGCAAGGACGCCGTCTCGGCGGAGTTCATAGCGAATGTTTCACCTGGCGCCCATAGCCGCC
Organism: Polyangiaceae bacterium; assembly: GCA_035456245.1. GTDB lineage: Bacteria > Myxococcota_A > Polyangia > Polyangiales > Polyangiaceae > NIC37A-2. Next base: position 376 of record DATIDO010000227.1, on the reverse strand, counting down.
TCTCGTCTGCCAGACAGGGCTATGTCGCCTCTGTCAGGGTGTCTGTCCGGGTAGGCCGTCAGCCGTTGACGGCCCGCGGCCACGGCCGCGACGCCGACGAGGACAAAAGCGCCTCGAACGTTCGCTGGAAGGCCGCCTCGGCGCCGCTCTCCAGGCCGCCCCCGGCGAGGAACTGGTAGTCACTGACGATCAACGACGGCAGCTGACGGGCCCCACGGAAGGCCGAGAAGAGACGGGCAAAGGACTCCTCGACCAGAGGAAAGTGAGCGTCGGTACGGCCGGTGGCGATGCCGATGACCGCCTTGTCGGCGAGTGCGTCGGGCGGGACGACGTCGATCAGCAGCTTCAGCAGGCCCGCGTACGTAGCCTTGTAGAC
>DATIDO010000226.1:0-5076 GCA_035456245.1 Polyangiaceae bacterium | reverse complement strand
GGATCGGATGGTGCCTCCGACCCGTTCAGGTGCGCGGAGCGCCGCAAGTCACGGCAGTGCAGGTTACACAGCGGCGCAGATTACAGAGCGCCAGCACTCGGGCCGGCCGCCTGGTCGCACTCCTCGACGCGGGCTGAGTCTGAATCAGTGACAGCGAGCGATCACGGAATCGTCCGCGACGTAGGCCGCGCAAGCATCGATGGGTGGGACTTTGGCGCAGGCGCTCCATTTGCCCTTCGCTCCGCAGACAGGGAGCGGTGCGGCGAAGGCCTGGGGGAGCGCAGCGCAATTCGCCAGCCCCAGCGGGCCGCAGTCGATGGTCTCCTCGCCATTTTGGGCGGGATCGCGGTCGAGCTTCTTGCTGCAGTCGTAGTCGAAGCCGATGAAGTCGTGCCGGGCGCGCTCGCTGAAGAAGGCCGTCTGCCCAGGGAAGACCAGCGGATCGTGATCGTCGCAATCGTCGCCGCCGCAGGCGCCCCCAGCGAGTACGTGATCGTTGTCACAGTCACAGGGGAGCTCGCAGTCTTCTTCGAGCACCTCACCGCCCGACCCGCCGCCCCCTTCACCACCGAGCGTACTGCCGCCGCTCGCGTCACCGGGGCAGTCGGTGCAGGCGCCCGCGTGGCCCCCCAGGTCGGTCCCTCCGTCCATGTCAGCCTGGGCGCCGTCGTCGGTCAGTGTTTCCAGGCCGGGCCAGTCGATCAGCAAGCCGCAGGCATTGCAGGTGGTCACCAATACGAGGAGCGTCGGAAAGCGTAGCGTCATACACCTGCGATCTTGGTTGGCAGGCTGCGAGTCGATTCTTCTCTGGGATCGAGCGGCAGCTCGGCACGAACCACGCGCCGAACGCCCGAGGACGGGCCCAGGGGCAGGCGGCTCATCCAGGCTCGCACAGCGGCTGGATCCGCGTTGCCGGTGCGAGCGGCGAGCGCTTCGAGCTCGCCTGCCATTTCGGCCATGTTGGCGAAGCGTCGGGTCGGGCGCCGATCGAGTGCGACCCTCACGATGGCCGACAGCGCCGGCGAGATTTCGTGGCGTAGCACTCGAGGATCCGGCACGTCCGCCGAGAGCACGGCGGCGACCGTCGCCGAGGGTGTCGAGCCGCGGAAGAGGCGACGGCCCGTGGCCATCTCCCACAGCACGACGCCAGCCGACCAAACGTCGAGGCGATGATCCCAGGCCCTACCCTGCAAATACTCCGGGGCCATGTAGGCGAGCTTGCCCTTCACCAGGCCCGTGGCGGTGCGCAGGACTCTGCCTTCGGCAAAGGCGACGCCGAGATCGATGACCTTGGCGCAACCATCGACGTCGACGATGACATTGCCGAGCGACACGTCTCGGTGGACGCAGCGCAGCAGCGAGCCTTCGTCGTCCCGTGCTTCGTGAAGGGTGCCCAGGCCGCGGCAGATCTGGCCGACCAACTGGGCCACGACGTACTGGTCCTGGATCAGCCAGGGGGCATGGAGGAGCTGATGGTGAAGAGCCAGCAGGGATACGCCTTCGACGCATTCCAGGACCAGCGCGGTCTGTCCTTCGGCAATCTCGAACCCGTACGTGCGAACCAGGTTCGGATGCTGAATCAGCAGGCCCAGGCGGCCTTCCCAGCGGAAAGCGAGCTGGGCCAGGTCGTCATCGAGCAGCGCTTCGTGGAGGAATTTGAGAGCCACCTCGCGAGGGCGATCGGGCCGCTCGGGCCCCCACGCGCGATAGACCATGGCGGCTCCACCACGGCCCAAGGTCTCCACCAATTGGTACTCGCCGAACGTATTCAACATGCCCACCGCACCTGCCCATCCAGTACTTGCGCCCTGCTTCCCACACCGACCTCGTGGCCACCCCGAACAGCGATGCGGGTGGGCCGTCTCGCTCCGCCCCACTTCGTCATTTGCAAGGGATGTGCCTCACACAGTTCGGCCGCATTCGCCTGATCGGCCTGCGGGTCGGCCAGTCAATCGGTCAGAACGACCGGTTGAATCGACCAATGCGACCTGGGGGTACTGACGCCGAGGCGAAAGCGCGAGACAGTGCCCGGATGCGCGAAGTGTCGAGCGAGGAGCTCGAACCATTGGGGTGGGGACAGCCGAGCGTTCTGGTGATCGACGACGAGCCTGCGATCGCTGGCCTGTTGAGTCGCTGGTTGAAGGAGGCTGGCTGGAGCACCGAACAGGCGCCAGGCGCGATAGAAGGCCTGGCGAGGCTCGAGCGGCGCCCTGCGCCCGACGTCGTGCTGGTCGATTTGCACATGCCGGGGCTCGACGGACTGTCGTTCATCGAGCGAGCGCACTCGAACGTGCCCGAGTTGCCGATCATCGTGATGACGGCGCGTGCGTCAGTGGAGACTGCCGTCGCGGCCATGCGGCAAGGGGCCTTCGACTTCCTGACCAAACCCTTCGAACCTCCCGAACTGGTCACTGCGGCCTGTCGTCGTGCGCTCTCGCACATCAAGCTCCTTCACCAGAATCGCGAACTGAAGCAACAGCTCGGTTCTTATGCTTCGACCGGATTGGTTGGTTCGAGCGCGCCGATGGACCGGCTGCGCCGTCTGATCGACGCCGTGGCGCCGACGGAGGCCACCGTGCTGATCGCCGGCGAGACGGGGACGGGCAAGGAGCTGGTGGCACGAGCCGTTCACGCGGGTAGCGAGCGGCGCGCCAATCCATTCATCGCGGTGAACTGCGGCGCACTGAGCGAGACGCTGCTGGAGAGCGAGCTGTTCGGTCACGTTCGCGGGGCTTTCACAGGCGCAACCAGCGCTAGGCGAGGCCTGATCGAGGCTGCTTCGGGAGGCACCCTCTTCCTCGACGAGGTAGGGGAGCTGTCCTTGGCCATGCAGACGCGGCTCCTGCGCGTGCTGCAGGAAGGTGAGGTGCGTCCCGTCGGCGCGGACAGTTCACGAATCGTCGATGTTCGCGTGGTTGCGGCAACCCACCGTGATCTCGCCCAGTCGGTCAAGAACGGTAGCTTTCGAGAGGACCTGTACTACCGGCTCAACGTGTTCCGTCTCGATGTCGCTCCGCTGCGCGCTCGCCGGGAAGACATCCCGGCTCTGACGCGTCATTTCTTGGAGAGGCTCGCGACTCGACTGGGGCGGAAGACCCCCGAGATCGAGGCGGATGCCGTGGCCTTTCTCTGTGATCGGCCGTGGCGGGGCAACCTGCGTCAGCTGGAGAACACGTTGGAACGCGCGCTGATTCTCTCGCGCGGCGACATCGGTCGGGATCTGGTCGAGACGGTCATCGACCTCGAGTCGGAGGCATCGCCCGTCCCGCGCGTCTCCAAACAGTTGCCTCTGGGGGAGGCGCGTCAGGCCTTCGAGCACGACTATCTGCGCGATCTGTTGACTCAGTCCTCCGGCAGTCGAGCCGAGGCTGCGCGCCGCGCCGGGCTGGATCCGTCGAACCTGCGACGGCTGCTCAAGCGCCACGGCCTCGATTGAGCGGCTCAGGCCCGCTTCGCGTCACCGGGTGGGACGGCGCCGGTACGAAGCCTGGTCAGGGAGCTGCTGTCGCTGAATGCGGCCTTGCCGAGCTCCGGATCCTCCTGGCGTTCGAGTTCCGTCAGCAAGCTGCGCGGATCGAAGGGCTTGATGAGGACCGGCAAGTCGTCACGGCGGCGGCCATCGTTCGAGAGCAAGACCGCGCGCAGCGTCGGTTGGTGGGTCTTGAGTAGGCCGAGTAACTCGTCGGTGTCCATCCAGGCCAGATCCGACTCGAGCACGGCGAAGCGCAGCTCTTGGTTGCATCGTTCGGCGATCAACACCGCGTCACCCGGGCCGTGCGCCACGAACACGCGGTAGCCCCCGAGGCGCAGCACCCCCTCCAGTGCACGCGCGAGTTCGACGTCCGGCTCGATGAGCAAAACTCCGGCCGAAGGTGCCGCGCGCGGCCATTCGCTGCGGGGCGAGCTCCAGGGCTCGGCGGTGGCGCGCGGCAGGCTGAGACGAAACTCGGCTCCCCCTCGTTCTGGACTCGCCAGCTCGAGGCGGCCACCGCTTCGGTCGGCGAAATCGGCCACGCTCGGTAGCCCCAGACCGCTGCCGCCGGCCTTCGTGGTGAAGTGCGGCTCGAAGATGCGCTGCCGCAGCTCTCGCGGCACGCCTCGGCCATCGTCCCGAACGAACAGCACCACGCGGGTCGTATCGTTGCGGTCCGTGGTGGCGCCGAAGACGATCTGGCCGCGGCCTTCGAGCGCGTCGCGCGCGTTGAGGACGAGGTTCAAGAGCGAGCGCTCCAGCTGCTCGCGATCGGCGAGGACGGCGAACCCCGGGGGTGGATCTTCGACCACCAAGTCGATGTGCTGCCCCAGGCTGGAGCGGGCCAGCGAGGCCAACTCGCTCATGAAGTCCCGGAGCCCGACGATCTCGGGGTGCAGCTCGCTATTGCGATAGGAGTCGAGCCAATGGCGCACGAGGTGCGTGGCACGTCGCGCGGCGTTGCGGATGGCGACCGCATCTTCCCGGGCGCTGGGGGTCAGTTCACTATTTTGCGCCAGGTAGGCGGCGTGGCCGCCGATCAGCGTGACCAGGTTCCCGAAGTCGTGAGCGATGCAGCCCAGGAAGGCCGCCAGCTGGAGCGCGCCAGGCTTGGCCGAGTCGATTTCGGCGCGCGAAGACGGAGGTGGAAGGTCACGAATAGGCATGAAAAGTCGGTTCCCACGACGGAGTTTCACCCCCATGCGGAGTGAGCGCGTCGTTGCGCCAAATTTCAGGATACGGTTCTTCGCCGTGCTCGCAAGCGGCGCGTGGGCCGGTCTGGCACGCGCTGGGTTGGCTTGCTGAGTTTGGTTCGGCGGCTCGGCTTCCTGGTCAGTGCACCGCGTATGGGTTGCGAGTAACGATGCCGTCGTCGTCGGTCGACCCGACGGGCGCGGATGGAGCTCGTGTGGGTGGGACTTTCGTGGAAGGGGCAGGCGTCGATTGCGATTGCGTCGTTGCCGTTGGCTGCTTTGCCGAAGGCGTGGGTGCAGAAACCCGAGCGGTCGAAGCCGGGGAGTAGGCGCGTCCGGACGAGGCCGGTTTCGGAGCCGGCTCGTTGGTCGAGGACGGTGGCAGAGCAGGGGTCGAGGTAGGCGCCGGTT
>DATIDO010000225.1:0-4917 GCA_035456245.1 Polyangiaceae bacterium | reverse complement strand
GGACCGTTGAGGATGCCCGTCGCCACGTTGCGGCTGGCGCGCACCTGGATGTCTCCGCCGTCGACGAGCAGGACCATGCCGCGCGCCGCGCCGGTGAGCTCCAGCAGCGCGCCCAGCAGGACCTCGAGCAGCTGGTCGACGCTCTCCGACGACATGATGCGCTCGCTGAACTCGTGGAGCCGCCGGAAGCCGGCCACCTCGTTGTTGGAGTCGCCGCCCTCGAGCGGAGCCGCGGGAAGCGGCAACTCGCTGAACATGCTGAAGGAGAGATGCGCGTCACCCAGGCACAGCCGATCACCATTGGCCAAGCGCGCGCGGCGCTTCTTCTTGCCGTTGACGGTGATTTCCGCCGACGCGTCGACCTCCTCGAACTGGAAGTCGCGACCGTTGAAGACGATCTGCGCGTGGTGGGCGTGCACCGTGGCGTCGGGGATGTGGATGTCGTTGCCCAGCGCGCGACCGATCGTGGTCACGGGCTTGTGCAGCGCGAACAGCTGCGGAGCGCTCTTGGGCGGGAAGTAGCGTACGGTCGCCATGGTCGGGAAGAGGAGAAGCCACGGGAGCGTAGGCCCCCGCGCGAGGCTACCAGACTCGGGAGGTCACTCCCACTCGGCGTGAAGCGGCCGCGTCAAGAGGACGCGCAATGCTTCCTGGAGCGAGATACCCTCGTGGAGCACGGAGTGAACGGCGGCGCAGATCGGCAGGTCGACGCCGTGGCGACGGGCCAGATCGTGGACGCTGCGGGCCGTCCAGTAGCCCTCGGCGACGCCGGCGCTGCGGCCCAGGGCCTCCTCGAGCGAGAGCCCACTGGCCAGCCGCTGACCCAGAGTCCGATTGCGCGACAAATCTCCAGTACAGGTCAGCACCAGGTCCCCGATGCCGGAGAGACCTGCCAGCGTGCGTGACTGCCCCCCCAGCGCAACCGCCAGCCGCGACATCTCGGCGATGCCTCGGGTGATCAGGGCCGCGCGCGTGTTGTGACCGAGCCCCAGCCCATCGGACGCGCCGGCAGCGACGGCGATGACGTTCTTGAGCGCGCCGCCCACCTCGACACCGATCACGTCCTCACTCGTGTAGACGCGGACGAAATCGTTGGAGAGCAATGCCTGGATGCGACGCCCCAGCTCGATGTCGTGACAGGCCGCCACCAGGTTGGTGGGCATGCGCTCGGCTACCTCGCGAGCGAAGCTGGGCCCCGAGAGCGCCACCGTCCGTGCGCCAGCCGGCGCACCCAACACCGACTCGATCACCTGGCTCATCAGCAGGCAGCTGCCTGCCTCGATGCCCTTGGTCGCCGTCATCGGGACGACATCGGGCCGCAGGTGAGGAGCAAAGCGGACCAGCGTCTCGCGTAGTGCAGTCGAGGGCACCACCAGCAAGAGCGCGTCGGCGAAACCGGCCGCTTCGGCCACGTCGCTGGTCACCCGCAGGTTGGGAGGCAGCGGGTAACCCGGAAAGAACTGCCGGTTCTCGCGTTCCTGCCCGAGGGCCTGGGCGTGCTCGGCCTGCCAGGTCCAGAGCAGGGTCTCGACCCCTGCCTGAGCGAAAGTACGGGCGAGCGCGGTGCCCCATGCACCGGCTCCAACGACTGCGACTCGCATGACGGCCGAACCCTAGAGCGAAAGGGGCGCCGAATCGAGCCGCGGCGGTGGTGGGAGCTGGTGAACGTGCCCTCCGCTGGCCCTCTGCTGGCCCGCGCCCGACTCCGCCCCTCGGGCCTTCGTCTTCGGCCGGTCGCCGTTGTATACCGCTCGCGCGCATGCGTATCGGATCGCTCTTCGCCCGCTGGGGCCTGCCCGCGTTGGCCCTGCTCGCCCTACCCGCGTTCGTGGGCTGTCGCATCGATCCGGGGACCGGCAAGACGGCCGTCGGCATCGTCGGCGACGGCATCGTCAACGATCCCGGCAACAAGTCGCTGCGCTTCGACATCCTGCGCTTCGGCATGGCCGAGTTCTGCCGAGAGCTCTTGCAAAACGGCACGCCGCTGCGCCTGGCCGACGATCAGCCTGTGATCGGCCGCTTCTTCGCCAGCAGCTGTGAGACCAAGGCGCTCGACGAACCGGGCCGCAGCACCGTGCTCGTTCAGTTCGGAGGCAAGGGCTACGCTTGGACGTTGGGGACCGGACGCATGGGCTTCCGCGCCAGCGGCCTGCTCGAGCTGGCGCCCGACTTCCGCCTGCACGACGGCGCGCTCTACGTCTATTTCCGGCCCGTCCACGTGGACACCAGCGACTTCGGCCTGTTGATGACCGAGAGCGCGCTCACCCAGGCCGCCATGCAAGTCTCGGGCGTCGACGAGGTCGAGATGGGGCGCGCCGTGATTTCTGCCCAGCTCGGCCGCGGCTTCACCGTGATCCGCTACGACGCCGACGGTCACACCGACTTCGGCATCGGCCTGATTGCTCCGGGTGAGGTACCCTTCCGGCCCTTCACCGTCGTGTCGTCGCCGCGGCGCACGCTGGCCAACGGTCGCACCGAGCTCTTCCTCGGCCAGCAGGACTACGTCGGCAAGCTCCACCTGGAAGACGGCGAGGCACTCACCATCACGCTCGACGTGGACGGCGTGGATGCCGTCGACCTGGCCGTGGTGCGTGCGGCCGACAGCCCGAAGTTGGTCGACGACTACGTGACCCAGCGCGGCGCAGCCCACTTGGAGGCCGGCGTGGTGTTCCGGGCCAGCGTCGCCGCGGTCGCTCCCTTCAAGACCGAGGTGCCCTTGGTGGCCGGGGACTACTACCTGGTCTTCGATCACTCGGCCGCCTTCGGCGCCACCACACCCGGCGAAAAGGCGCTCCCGGCCCGGGTCGACTACCTGCTGCAGGTCGGCGCCCGCTCCCCCTGAAGCACGGCTGGGCCAGCCCCCTGGGCCCGGCCGGGGGTCGATGCTATGGCCGCGCCCAGCGAGCGGCTCGTCACGACGGGACGCTCCGGGACCACCCCGTGAAGAGCAAGCTTCTCCATCATGTCTTCTGGCCGCTCTGGTTCGCGGTCATCCCTTTGGCGCTGGCGACCCTGACGGTGTCGCTGCTGGCCCCCAGTGAAGGGGCGATGCCGGACGGACCACTGGGCCAACTGCGCTTCCTGGTCGGCGAGCAGAAGGTCCCGGCCATCATCCTGTTCTTCGTCCTGTACGAGGGGCTCTTCTACCAGCTGCGCTACTCGTTGCCGCTGGCCGAGCGCATGGGCATGGCCGGGCGCAAGGGCCTGCCGCGCAACCGCCGGCGCGAGTACGAGCACGCGGGACAGCTGCTCGACGAGATGCACGAGATCTTGCGCAAGAACCGCAAGCAGGTCGACGAACGCCTCACGCCCGAAGCCCGCGCCGAGCTGATGTCGTCGCTCGAGCGGCTGTCGGCCGTGATGGCTGCCCCCGACTTCGAGATCGAAGGCTTCGACCGTGCCTACGAGGAAGCCCTGGTCGCCAACGACCGCCACCTCAAGCCCTGGCACCGCAGCGAGCTGCGCGAGTATGGCGAGTCGATCTTCATCGCCGTGGGCGTGGCCCTGATGCTGCGCGCGTTCCTGATCGAGGCCTTCAAGATCCCCAGCGGTTCGATGCTGCCGACGCTGCAGATCCAGGACCACATCTTCGTCAACAAGTTCACCTACGGTCCGACCATCCCGTTCGCCAACACCCGACTGTTCGCGGAGCTGCCGCCCGAGCGCGGTGACATCGTGGTGTTCGAGTACCCCGATCCGAACCCACGCAACCCGCGCCAGGATTTCATCAAGCGCGTCATCGCGCTGCCCGGCGACATCCTGGAGGCCGAGAACGGCCACCCGATCATCAACGGATGGCCGGTGCCCAACTGCCGCGTGGGCGACTATCGCTTCAGCGACGACTTCGGCATGGAGAAGGGCGGCGATCTGTTCATCGAGTACCTCGGTGACGAGACCTACCTCACGCTCTACGAGACGCGCGGCTACGACGACGTGCGGCAGGGCCCCTTCCGCGTCGGCCCCGGCGAGTTCTACGTGATGGGCGACAACCGCAACAACTCGCAGGACTCGCGCCTCTGGCGCAACGGCCAGGGTGCGGGCGTGCCGTTCGACAACGTGAAGGGTCGGGCCATGTTCGTGTGGCTCAGCTTCAACAACTTGGGTCGGGATGCGCTCGGGGTGACCTGGGACCGCCTGTTCACCAACGTGATGGGCCACCCGCGCCTGCCCAAGGAAGCGCCCTTCGAGCTGACGGCTGGTATCGAGCGCTGCCTGCAGCCGGACGCCCGGCCCGCCACCACCGTGCCCCCGTCACCGGCCCAAGCCGAGCTGACGGTCAGTCGCTGAGCTCAGCCGCTGAGCTCAGCCGCTGAGTTCAGCCGTTACCGAGTCGCCGTGGCGCGATGACTCGGAGGGGCGCCGGATCACTCGCGGAACGGGGCCCGGCCGCCCGCCGTGGACCCGACTCCGCCCGCTGGGCCGGCGCGGCCTCGGGGCGGGACAAGCGGGGCGCGAGCAGGATCCAGAGCAGGTTCGTCGATACGGTCACGCCGGAATCTACGCCTCCGGGTGTCCAGCACTTCCCTGGCTCGATTCAGTCGTGCTTTTCCGGCTTGGAACCAGCGTCGGGCTCGTTCGGCAAGGGTCCCGCCGAGCGCTCACGTGATTCACCCGGCTCACCCGGCTCGCTGACCACGAAGCCGCCCAGAATGATGCCGAGGCGCTGACGCTCGCGACGGACGCGCGAGCCCCGAACCAGGGTGATCACCACGATGGCGAGCCAGCCCAGATCGATGCTGGCGCCGATCGCGCGCACCAGCGAAAACGGCAGCTCCGGGGCGACCAACTTCAGGAAGGCGAAGCCGACGACCACCTTGGCAAAGCTGCACCACATGCCGAGCGCGTAGACAGCCACCTCGCGGCGCTGCCACGCCAGGAAGGCCTCGGGCTGCACGTGGGCGAACTCCTCGGGGCGCC
>DATIDO010000224.1:0-7678 GCA_035456245.1 Polyangiaceae bacterium | reverse complement strand
GGGAGGCAGGTCTCGCCGGTGGTGCAGGCCTGATTGTCGTTGCAGGCACCGCTCAGATCTTGCTCGAAGCAAGTTCCGCTGCCGCTCTGACAAGTCCACAACGTGCACTGGTTCGTGTTGCTGGACTGCTGAGTGGCGCAGATGGCCGTCATGCCTCCGCCCGTCGTGTCGCAGGCGCCGAGCGAAGTGCAGAGGCCGGTGCAGCCCACGGCGGACTTGCCGGCGGTGGGTGAGTTGGGAATGCAGCCTTCGCCGACGTGATCGGCCGCAATGACGCACTGGCCAGTGCCGACATCGCAGGAGGTGTTGCGGCAGCGATCGTCGTACTGGTTCGCGCACTCGCTGGTCTTGGATGGCCCGGTGCAGGTCGTGCCGGCACAGGTATTCGTACAGCCGTACGTCGCTTTGGTTGCGACGATTTGGCAACCCAGACCGGGGTTTTGTCCGACGGGCGTCGTGCAGGTGCCGCTGGCTGCATCGCAGCTGACGACCGAGCACAGATCGCCCTGGTCGGCGCAGCTGGTCGTCTTGGACGGACCGGTGCACGTGGTGCCCTGGCAGGTGGCCGAGCAACCTGCGGTGGGCGAAGCACCGGGCTCGCAGCCCAGACCCTGGGCGGCAGACTTGGCGACCAACTCGCACAGGCCGGTGGTGGGATTGCAGGTGTCGTCGGCGCAGAAGTGATCACCATTGCAAACCGGCGCTGGCCCGGCGCAGGCGCCCGCCTGGCACGAGTTCGTGCAACCCTCGTCGGGGGTTCCGCCATTCGGATCGCAGCCCGTGCCGTCGTTCAGGTTCGCGACGATCTTGCAGGTGCTGTCGGCGACGTCGCACTCGCGGTTCGCGCAGAAATCGTCGGTACAGGTGACTGGGACGCAGGTGTTGCCCGAAGCGACGTAACAGGGCGCGCAGATACAGACGGGAGTGGCGTCGGTGCTGCAGACCGAGTTGGGCACGGTGCAAGGGTTGCCGGCGTCACACGCGACCCCCAGATCCACGGCTTGCTGCTTGCTGCGGAACTCCTCGGTCGACGCGACATCGGGCGCCTCGTCCCCTTCGAACGAACAGCCCGCCGTCAGCGTCGCAAAGAGCGTCACGACCAGGAGGCGGGCTCCGCTTCGTACCGGGGCCAGCAAGGAATTTCGGAGGGACCTCGACACGGTGCTCTTCAGGCTGTTCATCAAGGACCCCCTCCTACCAGTTGGATCGTGCCGTTCGTGGCATCGGCCAGCGCGAACTCGTCGTATCCGTCGCCATCCCAGTCCCCCAGGTAGACACCCGTGAGGCTGGCTCCCGTCACGCCGACCAGCGTGTAGCCGCCGGCGTTCAGGGCGTCGATCGATGTGGTCGTGTTGGTGGCGACGGCGCGGCCATACACCACCCAGGCACGCTCACCCGCGAAGAACACGATGTCGTCTCGCGTGTTGGCATTCAGCTGACCGCCGAAGATCACCCCGGCGGCGCTCGGAAAGTTGGTGTAGCGAATGAAAGGGTTACCCCCGCGCTCGATCGTGCATTGGGGATCGGTGGGCGTGAGGCAGACGACGAAGTCGGTGATGCCGTCTCCGTCGAAATTGCCTGCCGTGGCGCTGCGCGCACTGGCGCCTGCGGTCAGGGTCGCGCCGGCGGGCCCTACGCTGGTGGTCGTGCTCTGACCAGGCACCCGGAAGAACGTGTCGCTCGAAGCGATGCCCAGCTCGTCCAGGCCGTCCTCGGCCGGCAGGTTGCCCAAGAACGCCAGATGCTGGCCGAGCTGCCGATTCGAGCCGGCCTCGTTGACGAGGAAACCGGTCAGATCGGTGGGCGTGGCGTTCAGCGTCGTCAGGTCGCTGCCCGAGCGGCAGGCGCTGCGATCGGCGCAGTCGCAGCCCGCGAAACCGCCGAAGACGACCGTGGCGAGCCCGCTGAAACTCTGTGAGCTGTTGGCGTTGGGCGAACCAATGGCGAAGTCGGGGATGCCGTCGCCGTTCACGTCACCACCGCCAGCGACGGCCGCTCCGGTCCCCGGCGCGCCGCTCAGGACCAAGACCCCGTCGGTCTGGGTGGCCAGGTCGCGATCGCCGTCGTTCGTACCCAGCAAGTAGGCGCGAGCGTTGCCCGGGGCACCGATGAGAAGCGAGTCGTGGCCGACGCATTCGATGTCGCCGGTGCCGGCTACCGAACTGCCCAGTTGGTCCCCGGCCTGACCGGTGATCGTGAAGCCAGCGCTGTCGGGCAGATCGGCCAGATCGAGCGTGCGCCGGTAGTCGGCTTGGCCCCAGATCACCGTGACGGTGCCTTGGTTCGAGCCTGCCGAAGGCGAGCCCACCACCAAATCCAAGCGACCATCACCGTTCAAATCGGCGGCGCCCAAGTTCAGGCTGCCGGAGGGGAAGCCCGTCAACGTTGCGTCCGCGCCCACACTCAGAGCGCCACCCGCAACCGGCGAGATACGCACCCGCAGCTCTGCCTCGACCTCGCCGCCGCAGCCGTCGTCCAGGGCGACGCGGACGTTGTCCCAGCCCCAGAAGCCTGCTGCCGGATCGTAGCTGAGCTCGCTGCCGCTGATGACGGCGTCGTAGCCACGATCACTGACGTAGCTCCCGTCGGGCAGCTCGCTGCCAGCGGGAACGGAGAGCGAGTAAGGACTCGAGCCTTGCGATGCCTGCACGAGGAGGCCCGAAGGGGCGATGCGAGGCTTGCACGAGTTGCCTCCGCTTCCGCCTCCCCCCAGATCCGCATCACCGCCGCCGCTCCCGCCGCTCCCGTCTTGGTCGCCGTCGGTTCCCCGGGTGTAGCTGCCGATGAGGCAGGAGGTGAGTAGGGAGCTGCCGAGGCAGCCGATCAGCAGGGCATGGAACGAACGCATGAAGGGAGGACCGAACGCTAAGGAAAAACCTCGAACGACTTTACAGGAATGCGAATTGTCCACTAGAGCCGGCAGAAGGAATCCCCAGGAGCCAATGGGGCGCCGGTGGGGGTGTGGGTCTTTGCATACCCGCTTCTACCTGCGGTGGAACCCGGTGTGGTTGGCCTCTTCATCGACCTCGCCGATGGAGCCCGTCGGGGTGGTTCTGCTCATAGTTTTCCCGTCTGGCCCTGCCGCTGATTCAATGCGCCGATCAGGATGAACGTGTCCTTGCCCCTTCCTTTCGCGCGCTGCGGAACTTCACGTCGCCGTCGGGTGGCGTTCGCGGCCGCCAGCTTGCTCGTCGTCACGGCGCAGGAGGCTGCTGCACAGCCGTTTCCGGAAGGCGTTGCGCTCAACCCCATCGAGCCGGCCCCGGCTGGCGACCGCTTCTTCCTGGCGCCCGATGGTTCGACCGATCCGGCCCTGCCTGAAGAGGACGACTTTCCCCTGCGCGCTCAGGTGTTTTCGCACCTGACCCTCAGTCCCCCGCTGCGCCGAACGACCGCCGCAGGGACCGAAGACATCGTCGAGCGCCAACTCTACATCCACGCTGGGCTAGCCTATTTGCCCACGTCCTGGCTGCTCCTCCACGCGGATCTGCCCATCGCGGCGCTCCAGGAGGGTCAGGGGCCGGACGCGCCGAGCTCGGCCGTCGGTGATCTCCGCCTGGGCGCGCGCTTCGGCGTGTTGGGTGACCGCAACTCGCCGTTCGCCTTGGGGCCAGCGGTCGATGTGTGGCTCCCGACCGGCAGCCAAGAGAACGTCACCAGCGATGGCACCGTGCGCGTCGAGCCCAAGCTGGTGATGAGCGGCAAGGCCAGTGTCTTCGTCTATGCCCTGAACGGCGGCTTCCGTTTCCGTAAGCACTACGATCCGGGCTCCACCGAGATCGGCAATTCGCTGGCCTTCGGTGCCGCAGCAGGTGTGTCGCTGTTCGACGACGTCCTGCAGATTGCGCCGGAAATTCAGGGAACCGCGTTGGTCGACAGCCGCCAGACGCCGAGCCTGGCGTTCGACGGTCGAACGTCCCCGATCGACGCCCTGTTCGGCGCGAAGGTGCAGTTGGGGGACTTCGTGTTGGGTGCCGGCTACGGCGTGCCGATCACGACCGCTCCCGGCAACGCTTCGCGGGTCTTCCTGAGCTTCGGCTTCGTGCCGGCGGCTCACGTCGAAGGCAAGGTGAGCGCGACGCTGCACACCGATCGGGATGGCGACGGCATCTTCGACAACGAGGACGCCTGTCCCGACAAGCCAGGCCCCGACACCGGCTCCCCCGAGACGCGCGGCTGCCCGCAGGACGACTTCCAGGATGTCGACTCGGACGGCGACGAGATCCTCGACTCGGCCGACGCTTGCCCCGACAAGATGGGCGCGCCTTCGGACGATCCAGCCAAGAACGGCTGCCCCCAGCAGGCGCCGCCGCCAGCGCCCGTGGCGGCAGGGACCGTCATCCCGGCATCGCCGTCCGATCGGGACGGTGACACCGTGGCTGATCCCGACGACTTCTGCCCCGACGAAAAGGGCATCGCTCAACCGAAGGCCGGCACCCAATTGGGTTGCCCGGTCGGCAAGAAGCCTGCCGCCGTCGCAGCCAAGCCCAAGGGGCCGGTGGCTACCTTCGTGGGCTTCCGTGAGCTGGATCCCAAGTCGGTGCTGGTCTTCGTCGAGTTGACCGAGCAGGTGGACGTGGAGCCGGTCGTCAAAGGCCGGGTGCTCGAGTACCGGATGAAGGGGACGCAGGTCACCCTGCGCAACAACCGCAACCCGCTGCTCGCTTCGAGCTTCGACTCGGTGGTCGAGAGCGCGCAGCTGGTCCCCGACGGCAAGTCGATCAAGTTGGTCATCAAGCTGCGCCGCGACGCCGATGCCCGTGCACTGGTCGAGCGTCATACGGACGGCGCCACCCTGCGCATCGAGCTGACCGAGAAGCCGAAGACCGAAACCCCGGCCAAGCAGCCGGAACCCGCCGCTCCCGCCAAAAAGCCCTGATTCATCACCTGTCCCAGGTTGATGTCGGGGCCCACGGAGAGTGGGTCCTTGCTGACTCACTTCGAGGCGCAGCGATTCCAGGGGTAGCCCCATTCCCCACCTTTCGACCTCGGTTCGCCTGGGGTTAGACTGAATTACCAGGGTGGGGTACGAGGCCCCCTGAGAACTCGATGAGCAATTGGGGCGCCGATCACGTCATCATGGGCCGGTATCGACTCGTGTCGATCCTGGGCAGCGGCGGCATGGGCTCGGTTTGGCGTGCAGAGCATCTGCAGCTGAAGACCGAAGTAGCCGTGAAGCTGCTCGACCCTGCCATCGCCAAGGACGAGCAGGTCGTCGCGCGCTTCATCCGTGAAGCCCGCTCGACCGCGGCGCTGCGCAACCGCCACGTGGTGCAGATTTTCGACTACGGCGTCGAAGACGACAACGCTTTCATCGTCATGGAGATGCTCCATGGCGAGACGCTCGGCGCGCGCATCGAGCGGCTGGTCTCGCTGCCCGTCGACGAGACGATCAAGTTCATGTGCCAGGTGATGCGGGCGATGAGTCGCGCGCACGAGCTGGGCATCGTTCACCGCGACTTGAAGCCCGAGAACATCTTCGTCTGCACGGACGACGAGGGCGAATACGCCAAGATTCTGGACTTCGGCGTGGCCAAGGTCGGCGCCGGCGCGCTCGAGCACTCGGCAGGCGTGAAGACGCAGACCGGCATGATGATCGGTACGCCGTTCTACATGAGCCCGGAGCAGGCCAAGGCCAAGCAGGTCGACCACCGCGCCGACATCTGGGCCCTGGCGGTGATCACCTACGAGGCACTCACCGGCAAGCGCCCGTTCGGCGGTCAGTCGTTCGCCGACCTCGTCATCAACATCTGCAGCATGCCGATCCCTCTGCCGTCGCGCATCGCTCAGGTGCCGCGCGGGTTCGACGAGTGGTTCGTGCGCGGCACGCAGCGCGACGTGGAGAAGCGCTTCAAGAGCACGCGCGACATGGCCAACGAGCTGATGCAGCTGGCCGACGCTCCCGTGTTCGGTCGTCGCAGCTCGGCGGACGATCTGGGCGTGGCCACCGTGGCGGGCGCTCAGGCGGGCCAACCTGCTGGCGGGCAACCTGCTGGCGGTCAGCCCCAGGGTGGAGCTCGGCCCACGGGGGCGCTGGCGGCACGCGGCCCAGCACAAGCCGCTGGTGGTTCCGGTCGCGCTCCGGCTCGCACGGCAGAAGCACGTCTCGATCTGACGACGGGTCAGCGCGCTTCGACCGGCTACGAAGCTCCGTCGAGTTCTTCGGGCAAGACTCCCTGGGGTCTGGTCGCTGCTGCCGCAGCCGTCTTGGCGGTGGGTGGAGTGGCCGTGTTTGCTTTGCGCCCCGGCGCATCACAACCGACGGTCGCGGCCGAGCCAGCACCTGCAGCCGCCGAACCGAGCGAACCCACTCCGGCGCGCCCCGAGCCTCCCTCTCCCCCGAGCGCGCCGGCCGCAGTACCCACGCCCGTCGCAGCTCCTGTGACGGCCGAGCCCGTGCCCGTGGAGCCCGCCGCCGCACCTACGGCCGCGGCCGCCACCCCGACCTCGACTCGGCACAGTGACCCCGCTCCCGCGGCCAAGCCGACCGAGAAGCCCGCCGAGCCCGCCGAGAAGCCCTCGACCACCACCAGCAAGGTGCCCGTCGTCGACAAGGGCTCGCTCCCGCCCAAAGACTGGAACTTCTGAGATCGGCCCCGTCCTCCGTGATGCGCACGACCCCTTGCTCGCTCTGGGCCCTCATCCTTGCTGCTTCGACCGCGCTCGCACCCATCGCGGCGCACGCGCAGGCTCCTGACGACGCAGCGCGCAGCAGCGCGCGCCAGCTGGCCACCGAGGCCAGCGAGGCCTACCGCGCCGGTCAGTGGGACATGGCCTACGACCGCTTCAATCGCGCCTTCAAGCTGGTCGGCGTGCCAGCGCTCGGCGTGTGGAGCGCGCGCAGCCTCGAACAGGGCGGGAAGTTGGTCGAGTCTTCCGAGCGCTACCGCGAAGTGTTGGCGCTGAAGCTCAGCGCACCCGGCGCCTCGGACATCGAGGCGCAGCAGAACGCGCGCGCCGAGCTGGACGAGCTCTTGCCGCGCATCCCCAACGTCACCATCCAGGTGACGAACGTCAGCCCGGCGCAGGTCGAGGTTCTGCTGGACGGCAAGCGCGTGCCCGCCGAGCTGCTCGAGGTGAAGCAACAGCTGAACCCGGGCAAGCACCACATCGAGGCGCGCCACGACGGTGAGTTCTTCGAGCGCGACGTGGTGCTGGGCGAGCGCGCTTCCGAGCAGGTCGCGTTCGAGTTTCAGGCCGTGGCCGAGCCGGCTGCCCCTGCCGCCACGAGCGGTGGCCAGCAGGAAGAGTCGTCGGGCTTCGACGGTCGCACGGTGGGCTGGGTCTCCGTCGGGTTGGGCGGCGCGTTCTTGGCGTCTGGCTTGGTGACGGGCTTCATCGGCCTCGACAAGGAGTCGGCCATCAAAGGCGACTGCCCGAACGGAGTTTGCTCGCCTGGGTCCGTGACGCAGGGCGAGGTCGACGACGTGAACCTGATGCGCACGCTGTCGACGGTGTCCTTCATCGGCGCGGGTGTCTTCGGTGCGCTGGGTGTGACGTTGATTCTCACCGGCGGGTCGTCCAACGCCTCGACCGCGCAGGCGGCGTCACCGCAGCTGGCGAAAGCGCGCGCGCCCGAGCTGGGTGCGCGCTTCACGCCCCAGTCGGTGCAGTTGTTCGGCACGTTCTGAGCCCGCTCGACGAAGAACGGGCTCGGTAGTGACTTGCCTCGGCAATG
>DATIDO010000223.1:0-8083 GCA_035456245.1 Polyangiaceae bacterium | reverse complement strand
TGGGATCGGACCGACGCGAGTTCACACTGGCTCGCAGTAGCCTTGTTCGTCGCCGCGCTCGCCGTCTTGGCTTGGACGATCCTCCTCGGGCACCGCGCCCGTCACGAGCCGCTGCGCTGCACGAGCGGCTGGATCGCCCGTGGCCAGCGCTGCTGCGCTCCGGGCCAACGCGAGAGCGCCGGCCACTGCTCGGGATTGCCTGCTCGCTGCCCCTTGGGGACGGATCGCGTCGAAAAGCCCGTGCCCGGCTGCGTCGCCACCGCGGAGCGGGTTCGAGTGCCGGGTGGCAGCACCTTGCTCGGGCCGACCGATTGGGACGGTGCCTCACTCGGCGAGCGCCGCATCGTCAGCGTGCACTCCTTCGACTTCGATCGCTTCGAGGTCACGCGCCAGCGCTACGCCGAGTGTGAGCTGGCCGGCGCCTGCAGCGCGCTGCCCGGAGCTGCCACCCGCAGCGTCGGAGCTGGCGCGCCCAGCGGCTCTCTCCCGCTCGAGCCGGGCCTGCCCATGACGGGAATCGGCCCCGAGCAGGCCGAAGCCTACTGCCGCTTCGCGGGAGGTCGCTTGCCCACACCTTACGAATGGCTGTTTGCTGCGACGGGACCGGACGCCCGCCGGTACCCGTGGGGTGCCCATGGACTGGTCTGCCGTCGAGCGACCTTCGGCATGGTCGATGGTCCATGCGGTCATGCGGCCACGTCGCCCGAGCTGGCCGGCGCGCGGCCCGAAGGTGCCACGAGCGGCGGCATCCACGATTTGGCTGGCAATGTCGCCGAGTACGCTCGACGCCCCGACGGCCTGGTGAGCGTCCATGGCGGGTCCTTTCGCAGCCGGCACGCCAGCGAGCTGAAAAGCTGGAGCTCGCGGGCCGGTGGCGCGGCCGATGATGTCGGCTTCCGCTGCGCTTACGACCTGCGCTGAGCGCCCCCGGTCCGGCCTCGCACCGGGCCCTCGGCCGACTCGGCTAGCCCAAACAAGAAATGACCATAGCCCAAAGTGGCCAGGGTCGACGAGCATGGGCCGCTATGGGCGCGGTTCGAATTGACTGCTGGGAGGGTATTCTCCCCGTGGCGCAAGCGGCGCACGACGACCAGGTTGACGTGGACGCCTGGCTTGCGGACCTCCACCAGGTCCTCCGGCCGCTGGTTGAGGGGGTGAAGGGGGTGGCGAGCTGGCTCTTGGCTGCCGACCCGACAGCGGCCGAGCTGGCCGCGCCACACCCAATCGCCCCACAGGCGGTCGCCCCCCACCCAATCGCCGCGCAGGCGGTCGCCCCCCACCCGTTCACAGCCGCCCCCCACCGGGTCCAGGACTCGGTCCTCGGACCCCTGTGCCCCCAAGGGCTGTCACGACTGCCGGGCTGGGTTCGCTCGCTCGGCTCCCACAGTCAGGTGACCACCGCCGCTCGTGAGCGTCAGCGCTGGTCGGACCCGTCCTTCTGGTCGCTCTGGGCTCCTCCGTCTGCTGCTGCAGGCGCCAAGGACACGCTGCTCCTGTTTGCTCGCGCCGACGATTGCGCCCTGCTCATCGCGCTCCCCTCCGATCAGTCGTTCGACCTCGCCAGCTCCGAGCGGAACCTGCTGCTGCGCGTCGTCCATCACATCGAGGCCGGGCTGCGCCTGCGGATGGGCTCGCCTCGGCGGCGGATGGTGCTTCGCCCGAACGGTGAGCTGGCGCGGGACAGCAGCCCGCCGGCTTCCGAGCCCTTTCGCCGCGTAACCCGCACGGAAGGTGAGGCGGTCGCGGGCGGGAGCCCAGACGGCAAGCTGGGCACCTCGAGCGACAATGAGCCTCTCTCCGCTCCCGAGACCTGGCTCGCGCTCACCGAAGGCCACCTGGCGGTGGTGCCGCGCACCGATGGACAAGGCGAGCGGCACTACGTGTTCTGCGAGACGGACCGACGTCCGCTCTGTGCGCTTTCGCGCGCCGAAATCCAAGTCGTGGCCCACGCCGCGCGCGGTCTGTCCAACAAGCTGATTGCGCACGAGCTGGGGGTTTCGGAGTCGTTCGTTTCGCGGGCGCTCGGGCGCGCGACCTTCCGATTGGGGTGCACCTCACGCCACGATTTGGTGCGCATGGCCGCGCTGCTCTTGGGACCCCCTCCCGAGCGGGGTCGACCCGAGGGGCTCACCGCGGCCGAGTGCGAAGTCCTGGAGATGGTGCGCAGCGGTCACAGCAACGCAGAGATCGCCGCCCAGCGGGCCACGTCTCCGCGCACCGTAGCGAATCAAATCGCCCGAGTGCTTCGCAAACTCGGCGCCAGCTCGCGACGCCAGGTAGCCCTGGGCTGAGCGAACCCAATTGAACGAGCCGGGCTGAACGAGCCGGGCTGCGCGACGCGCGTCGGCTCTGGGCGTGGACGCGAACCCACCTACACTCTCCAGGTGACTTGCGCATTGCTCTCGACGGGGACCGAGCTGACTCGTGGCGATCTGCTGAACTCGAATGCCACCTGGCTGGCCGAGCAGCTCACCAGTCTGGGCCACGAAGTGACCGAGATCGTCACGGTCGACGACGATGAAGAGCGCATCGTCCAGACGCTCGAACGACTCGCCCGAAGCCATCGCTTCCTGATCGCGACGGGCGGCCTCGGTCCGACCACCGACGATCTCACTTCCGTCGCCGCGGCTCGCGCGGCCGGCGTACCGCTGGAGCGCGATCTACGCTCGGTCGGTCGCATCGAGGCTTGGCTCGCCGCTCGCGGCGTCTCGATGCACGCCTCGAACGCCAAACAGGCCGATTTCCCCCAAGGAGCTCGGATCCTCGACAACGACGTCGGGACCGCGCCGGGCTTCGCCGTGCGACTGATCGACTGCGACGCGTTCTTCACGCCCGGCGTCCCGTCCGAGATGCGCACCATGTTCGAACGCCGCATCCTCCCGCTCCTGCCACCCGCCGAACAGCCAGCGGTCCTGCGTCGCCTGCGCACCTTCGGCATGCCCGAGAGTCAGGTGAACGACACGCTCGCCGGGCTCGAACAGGAGCTCGGCCTCGTCATCGGCTACCGCGCCTCGCTTTCCCAAATCGAGGTGAAGGTGCTGGCCCGTCAGCGGCCCGGCGAAGATCTCGATGCCACGCGCGCTCGTGCCGACGAGGGCCAGCGGCGCGCTCGCGAGCTGCTCGGCCAGGCCGTCTACGGCGAGGGCAACACCTCGCTGGAGCGTGTGCTGGGAGAGCTGTTGCTCGAGCGTGGCCTCAGCTTGGCGCTCGCCGAGTCCTGCACGGGTGGCATGATCAGTCAGCTCGTCACCTCGGTACCGGGCGCCAGCAGCTACTACCGCGGCGGTGTCTGCACCTATGCCAACGACGTGAAGACGGATCTGCTGGACGTGCCCACCGAGCTACTCGAGCAACATGGCGCGGTCAGCCCGGAGGTCGCCGTGGCCATGGCCGAGGGCGCTCGCAAGCGCTTTGGCGCCGATCTGGCAATCGGCATCACTGGCATCGCCGGGCCCAGCGGTGGCACGGCAGAAAAGCCGGTCGGCCTCGTCCATTGGGCCGTCGCCCGATCCGGAGGCACCCGCGCATCGCAGCGGATCTTCACGGGTGATCGGCAGCAGATCCAGCAGCGCGCCGCGCTGATGGCGCTCTGGTCATTGCGCCGAGCGCTCTTGAGCGACGGCTGACGCGGCGGATGGGCGCCGCGCCGGGCTGGCGGCGCCGCGCTCGGACGGCGGTCGCCTCAGCGAGCCCCGGCGTTGCGCTCGTCGTCGTAGCGATCGATCGAGCGCCGCACCAAATCGCCCAGCTCGGTGTTGAAGGTCGTCGTGGCGTCGGTGTCGATCTCGTTGAGGAAGGACGTGAAGGCAAAGTAGGAGAGCATGCCGTCCCACTGCTCCAACCAACCCGGCGCCAACCGAGGTGGGGTGAGCAAGCCTTGCTCCCGCAGCCAGAGAAGCGCCCCCAGATCGTTCTGGTGGATGCGTCCGCTGACCAGGATTTCTCCGAGCAACGGCGAGCGGAAGGCGAGCGCGCGGCGCAGCAGGCCGTACACGTCCACCAGGCCAGCGAGGTAGCAAGCGTCCTTGGTGAACGGCGCGCCGCCCTCCAGACGACCCCCGCGGCAGATGCGCGCGGCGTCCAAATAGGCCTCGCGTGCAGGCTGCCCGCGCCCGACCAGGTAGCGGTGGAGATCGATGAAGGACGCTCCTTCCTCCGCCAAGCCCACCAGCCGTACTCGCTCGGCGATGCGTCCGAGCCGAGGCGACGACATGGCGCGCCCGTAGAGTTCGGAGAAGACCGCCAGGCCCTCCTGGGTGCGCGTCGTTCGCGGTCCGCCGCTGGCCAACAGAGGCCAACGCGACTGGGCGGCGCCGTTCTGCGCGGTCAGCGCGTGAGTCTCGACTTCGTGGAGCCACAGGCCCTCGGCCTCGGACCGACCGAAGGTCGCCCCTTCACGAACCCGCAGTCGAGTGGCTCCGCAGATCACCTTCGCGCTCAGCTCCGCATCGCGCACGATCTCGAGCTCCAGCGGCTGCCCTCGCGTGCGCAGCCGCTCCTGCAGCAGCGCCACGAAAGAATCGGTGTCGAGCGCGTCTTTCTCGACGAAGCGGGACTCGTCACCCAGTCGTTGGGCGACGTGCTCGGCCAGATCCAGGTTGGTCGTGTTTCGGTCGAAGGCCGTGGTGCGCGCGCCGCCGTAGAGCGAGCGCGAGATCGAATAGAATTCGTGCGTCCCCACGGCCAGCAACATGCGGTACGAGTCGAGGAAGCTCTGCACCTGAGCCCGCAGCCATTCGATCAACACGTGATCGCCATCCAGCTCCGGAAGTAGCGCCGCCAGGGCCGTGATGGCCTCCTCGGCGCGGACCCGGTCCACCGGGTACTCGACTACCGGCAGCCGCTCACAGCCGCTGGCGAAGAACTCCTCTTCGACTCGGCGCGACCAGCCGATGGTCGCCAGGAGCCGTACCTTGGAGGCGAGCGGTCCCAGCACGTTCTGCACCTTGTCCAGGTAGCGATCGCGCAGCTCCGGCCTCATGTCGTCCGCCATCAGGCTCGCGCGACGTGCATAGGCCTGCTCGACGCTGGGCATCTGTCCGACGCTGGCCAGGACCCGACGCGCATGCGGAAAGGTCTCGAGTGACGTGCCCCGTCGCTGCAGCGCGCGGCCCAGCACCACCACCAACAGATCGGTCAGGGTGGCGCAGCTGCCCATGGCAAAGGCCGCGCCGTCACCGGCGTTGTGAGCCAGCAGTTCCTCCAGCCGCCCGAGCACCTCGCTGAGCACCGCTCGCTCGGCCGTCAGCTCGGCCTCGTCGGACGAACCGCGGCGAGGCAGGGTGAGCGCCTCCCGGCTCAGCTCGAGCGAGTAGCGCACCAGCGCTCGCTCGCCCGGCGCCTCGGGAAGCAAGGCGCGCCTACGATAGCGATCCTCCAAGTACTCGAGGATCGAGAACAGTCCGAGACAGCTGGCCTCGCCGTCGCTCAGCTCGGGCTCACCGGACGTGCCAGTCGGACCAGCCGAGCGCCAGGGGATGGCCTTGACCGCCAGTACCAACCGGATCAGCGCAGCGCCCAGCGTGTCGCCTGGCTCGGCGAATACGATACTCGTCTCGCTCTCGCTCAAACTCGGACCCTCCTTCCTGGCAGGCTGCCACGAAGGCGAACCGTCAGGAAGGCAGGGCCCCGTCGTCAGGCTTGAGCTGGCTTGCGGGTGACCACCGGCGCGGTCGGACTCACCCCAGCCACACGGGAGAAGCCGATCTTGCCGTCGAAGGCATCGACGTAGACGGTCGCTCCTGCTGGGTACTCGCCGGACAACACACTCTCGGCGAGTGGGTTCTCGATCAGTCGCTGGATGGCTCGCTTCAGCGGGCGCGCTCCGTACAACGGATCGAAGCCCGCAGCGGCGATGGCGTCCTTGGCTGCGGTCGAAACCTCGAAGCCGAGCTGACGATCCGCCAGGCGCCGAGTCAGGCGCGTCAACTGCACGTCCACGATACCGCGGATCTGCTCGCGACCCAGCCGACGGAAGACGACGGTCTCGTCCAGCCGATTGAGGAACTCGGGCCTGAAATGCTGGCGCAGCGCCTCGTGGGCCACCTCGTCGAGACGTCGCTGCTTCTCCTCGTCGGAGATGTCGCGACGCTCTTCGACCGCAGCCAGCTCGGTCGAGCCGAGGTTGGAGGTCAGGATGACCACCGCGTTCTTGAAGCTGACGGTCCGGCCCTGGCCATCGGTCAGACGTCCGTCGTCGAGCAGCTGGAGCAGCGTGTTGAAGACGTCGGGATGAGCCTTTTCGACCTCGTCGAACAGCACGACCGAGAAGGGACGGCGACGCACGGGCTCGGTGAGCTGGCCGCCCTCGTCGTAACCGACGTAGCCGGGCGGAGCACCAATCAAGCGCGATACGGCGTGCTTTTCCATGTACTCGCTCATGTCGATGCGAACCATGGCGCGTTCGTCGTCGAACAAGAACTCCGCCAGCGCACGCGCCGTCTCGGTCTTGCCAACGCCCGTCGGTCCGAGGAACAAGAACGAGCCGATGGGGCGACTCTCGTCACCCAGTCCGGAGCGCGACCGCCGCACCGCGTGTGCGACCGCCGACAGCGCGTCGTCCTGACCGATGACGCGATGCTTCAGGCTGCTCTCGATCGAGAGCAAGCGATCCTTCTCCGTTTGCAGCATCTTGGACACCGGGATGCCGGTCCATTTGCTGACGATGGCTGCCACGTCCTCGTCCGTGACCTCCTCCTTCAGGAACGAACCCTTGTCCTGCAGGCGCTCCAGGTCCTTCTGGGACGCCTCCAACTTGCGTTCGTGCTCCGGAATGGCTCCGTAGCGGATCTCCGCAGCACGGGCGAGGTCACCGCGCCGCTGCGCTTGCTCCTGCTCCTGACGCAGCTCTTCGACGGCGCGCTTTTCCTCGGAGAGGGCGGCAATGACCTCCTTCTCTTTCACCCACTGCGCCTTCTTGGCGTCGCGCTCGCCGCTGAGGCTGGCGATCGACTCCTTGAGCTCGACCAGACGCGCCTCGGCCTGCTTGGTCTTCTCGCGCTTCATGGCCTGCTCTTCGACTTGCAGCTGCATCAGCTTGCGCTCGAGCTGATCGATCTCGATTGGCATCGAGTCGATCTCCATCTTGATCTTGCTGGCGGCCTCGTCGATCAGGTCGATGGCCTTGTCGGGCAAGAAGCGCTCGGTGATGTAGCGGGTCGACAGCTGAACGGCGGCCACCAGCGCGGCGTCCTGAATGCGGATGCCGTGGTGTACCTCGTAGCGTTCCTTGAGACCGCGCAGAATGGCGAGCGTATCGTCGGCGCTCGGCTGATCGACCAAAACAGGCTGGAAACGCCGCTCCAGAGCGGCATCCTTCTCGATGTACTTGCGGTACTCGTCGAGCGTGGTGGCACCGATCGCCCGCACCTCGCCGCGCGCCAATGCGGGCTTCAGCATGTTGGCTGCGTCCATGGCGCCTTCGCTGGCGCCCGCGCCCACCAGGGTGTGGAGCTCGTCGATGAACAGGATGATGGCACCCGACGCGCTCTCGACCTCCTTCAGCACGGTCTTGAGGCGCTCCTCGAACTCACCACGAAACTTGGCGCCAGCGACCAAGCTGGCCAGGTCGAGCGCCAGGAGTCGCTTGTCGCGCAGGCTCTCGGGCACGTCGCCCTGAGCGATGCGGTGCGCCAAGCCCTCGGCGATGGCCGTCTTGCCGACGCCGGGTTCACCAATCAAGACCGGGTTGTTCTTGGTGCGCCGCGAGAGCACCTGCATCACGCGGCGGATCTCCTCGTCGCGGCCGATGACCGGATCGATCTTCCCCTGCCGCGCCAGGCCGGTCAGGTCGCGCGTGTACTTCTCCAGCGCCTGGAACTTGGCTTCGGGATCTTTGTCGGTGACCCGCTGGCTGCCGCGCGCCTTGCTCAGGGCCACGCTCAGCTTGTCGTGATCGAGCCGATGGTCGGCCAAGAGCCGTCCGAGCTTCTCCTTGTCGCGGGTCGCGGCGAGGAAGAAATGCTCGGTCGAAAGGTACTCGTCGCGCAGCCGCTTGGCCTCGGCCTCGGCCTGCTCGAACGCCAGCTGCATGCGCCGGCCGATGCGTGGCTCGGAGCCGCCCGACTGCTTGGGCAGCTTGGCG
>DATIDO010000222.1:0-2590 GCA_035456245.1 Polyangiaceae bacterium | reverse complement strand
GAGGTAGTCGGTCCCGTCGAGCGCACCGACGACATCAACCCCGACGGGGACTCCGGTCGGCTGGTCGTCTATTCGATCCAGAACGGCGGCGACGGTGAGATCTACTTCACGGCCACGTCGGGCCAGGTGTTGAAGCTGATGGCCGAGTAACGAGCGGAATCAGCGAGTAGCGAGCCGGACCCAGAGAGTCACGCCCTGTCCAACGGGCGCGGCGTGACTCGTTACTCGGCGCTGGCAGCTTCGCCCCGCTCCAGCTTGGGGCGACGGCTGTCGAGCAGGCGTGTGCGCGCCTTCTCGTACTTCTCGTCGTTCCAGAACGGCAGGCAGCCGTTGCAGCCGAGGCCACAGCAACCCTCGGCACCCAAGCGGGGCGGCTTGATGGGGCCACCTGCGGGCCGTGCCGAGCGAGCGCTGCCGAGCGCCTCGGCCGGGATCAAGCCGAGCTCGAAGCGCTGGGACTCGCGGTTCTGCCGCAGCTGTTCGTGCTGCTGCTCGTTGAGCGCCTTGGCCTTGCGCACCACCGTCCTGTTGGGAAGCAGGGCGCGGAGCGAAGCGATGTCCTCGGCATGAAACGCGCTCCAAGGCACGCGAATGGCGCGTCCCTCCCCGGCCGTGACGGCTTGCTTCAGTTCGCCCGTTTCGGCGCTCTCGTACTCGTAGAGTCGCAGGCGGACGCAGTCGAGGCGCGCCGGGGGCAGGAACTCGAGCACGTCGCCCGGCAGGAGCCGATTGCGCACTTCGACCACCAGGCCTTGGTCGTCCTGCTCACGCACCAGGCCGGCAAACTCGAAATCACTGAGCGACTGTCCGCCCGAGTAGTCGTGGCCGGTCGAGTCCAGACGGCCGCCATGGAAGCCAATCGTGTAACCGCGCGAGGCGACCGTGGCCAACTCGGCCAGGTACGGCGCGGGATCGAACGCGGCCGGGTTCTCGTAGTAGGCGTCGATGGCCAGGCGGTAGGCGCGGCCCACCACGGCGACGTAGTAGGCGCTCTTGTTGCGGCCTTCGACCTTCAGCGAGTCGAGCCCGCAGCTCAGGTACTCGTCGAGCTTGGGCATCAGGCACAGATCTCGCGAGTTGAGGATGTACGAGCCGCTGGCGTCCTCCTCGATTGGGTACAGCTGGCCGGGCCGGAACTCCTCCTCCAGGAAGAAGCGAAACTCGTTCATGTTGTCCTGGTCGATGTCGATCGTACCCAGGCTGCCGTCGGGGGCCTGCACCTTCAGCTTGTATTTCCAGCGGCAGCTGTGCGCGCAGCTCCCCTGGTTGGCGCCACGCTCGGCCATGTAGTTGGAGAGCAAACAGCGGCCCGAGTAGGTCATGCACATCGAGCCGTGCACGAAGGTCTCCAGGCGAATGTCCGGGCAGCGTTCCCGGATCTCACGCAGCTCGGCGAAGCTCACCTCTCGCGCCAGCACGCACAGCGCGGCCCCCAAGCGCTGCCAGCTGCGCACCGTGAGCCAGCTGACGGCGTTGGCCTGAGTGGAGACGTGGAGTTCGAGCTCGGGCGCGTGCTCGCGCAGGTATTCGAAGACTCCCAGATCGGCGACGATCACGCCGTCGGGACCGATCTCGCGGAGCGTGGCCACGAAGCCAGGCAGGCGCTCGACGTCCTTGTTGTGCGAGAACAGGTTCAGAGTCAGGTAGACGCGCTTGCCGTGCTCGTGGGCGAAGGCGATGCCCTCCCGGAGCTCGGGGATGCCGAAGCCACTCTGCGTGCGCAAACTGAGATCGGGGGTGCCTGCGTAGATCGCGTCGGCGCCGTACAGCACCGCCGTGCGCAGCTTCTCCAAGTCGCCCGCAGGCAAGAGCAGCTCGGCGCGGCGTAGTGGCGTAGTGGTTTCGGGGGTCGCAGGGCGGGTCACGGGCGCCACCCTTAGCATTTGCCCGGTCCGCGTGCCGTTGGGCATCTTTGCAGCGCTCGCGTGCTAGATCCCGGCATGCCCAGCCAGCAGGCAGACCCCGACGTAGCGCCCGCGCTCGAGCGGCTCCGCGGCCTGGTGCGAGAGCTCGGCTCCGTCGTCGTCTGCTTCTCCGGGGGCATCGACAGCGCGCTGCTCTTGGCAGTGGCCGCGCAGGAGCTGGGCGAGCGCGCCTTGGGCCTGACGGCCCGCAGCGCCAGCTTGCCCGAACGCGAGCGGCGCGATGCGGAGCGCATCGCTCGACTGCTGGGGGCGCGGCACGAGTGGATCGATTCGAACGAGATGGCTCGCCCCGGCTACCGTGCGAACGGGCCGGATCGATGCTTTCACTGCAAGACCGAACTCTACGAGCTGGCGGAGCAACGCCGCGAACAGGACGGCTTCGCCTGGATCGCCAACGGAACCAACTCCGACGATCTCGGCGACTATCGCCCCGGTCTGGAGGCGGCTCGACTGGCTCGGGTGCGCAGCCCACTCCTGGAAGCCGGCTTCGACAAGCGCCTGGTGCGTCTGGTGGCTGCGCAGCTGGGGCTCGATGTCTGGGACAAGCCTGCAGCGGCGTGCCTCTCGAGTCGCATTCCCTATGGAACGTCGGTCACTGGTGAGCGGTTGGCTCGGATCGAGGCCGTCGAAGCGGGACTGGTGGCGTTGGGCTTTCGTCAGGTGCG
>DATIDO010000221.1:0-4874 GCA_035456245.1 Polyangiaceae bacterium | reverse complement strand
GGCTCCGGCGCGGACCAGGCTGTGGACAAGGGCCCATCGGATGGTGAGGTTCCCTGGTGCGAGGGTGACCATCTCTCGGGCAATCGCGAGGGAGCGGCTGAACTGGCCCTGCGACTCAAGCGAGTCGAACTGGATCATCAGGGTTTCCAGCCGACCTGCCCAAGCTGCTCCACCGAGCGAGAGAGCTGTGGCGGCCACGACGTAGGCCTTCTCATACTCGCCAGCGTTCTCGTACCGAGCTGCTGCCATCCGCATCATCAGCGGGTGGTTCCACCGCGTGCCGCCGGCTTCGAGGACCGCTGCCGCGTCTGCGGTCTGCCCCTGGGCCACCAGCCGCTCTGCCAGGACGACTGTGAGCTCCTCGGAATCCGTCGCCCGCACCCGGAGCAGCGACATGTCGTCGTCGCTGCTCATCACCTCGTGGGTTGTCCGGATCCGTTCGATGGCCATGCTGTACTCGGTGGGCAACGCGTCGAGGTCTGGCAGTCTCATGCCGAGGGGCGCTAGCGCGGCTGCCGTCTGGAGTCGCGAGGTGTCGCTCGGGGCGCAGTCCCACGCTAGGAGCCAGGCTTCCTCGGCATCTGCTCGACGGTCTTCGGTGAATGCTTTCCAACCGTCGACCGTGTGGGTGACGAACGGGTCGCCAAGCGCGTCGGCGACGGCTTGGGCATTCTCGAACCGACCCATCGTGGCGGCGAGGATCGCCGACTCTCGCCGCAACCTCTCGTCGCGGGCTTCATGAGCCAGGGCTGTGCCGTCGGGCACCTCTTGAGTCAGGCGCCACGCCTGGTCGATGTCCGTGGCGAGCGCGGACGCCTTCACCGCGGTGAGAATCGGGGCAACGCTATCGCCGAGCCAGGTGCGTCGGGAGTCGCGTGCCTGAATCGCCAGGTCGAACGCGCGAGCATAGTCGTCGAGCGGATGGTCGCTCTGACCGTAGTGGCCGCGTGACAGCAGGGCTTCGGCGGTCCGCAGGGTGTTGCCGCTGCCTTCGGGGTGCGCCGTGGCGGCTGCGATGCCGATGGCGATGGCGCGGTTGAAGTCACCCCGGCCGGTTGCGGCCGCGGTCTGGAGGATGGCCTTGATGGACTGGTCATTGGGTGATTCGGCGTCCCACGCGTCTAGGATCTGCTCTGCGGCGGGGTATTCGCCCCGCTCGATCGCCTCGCCCGCCGCGGCGAGTGGATGCTTCGGGTTCGAGCGTGCCCACAGTTCCCGGGCACGAGCCGAGACCTCCGGGGTACCGGTGCCTACGATCAGGCCGGCGCGAGCCCACCAATAGGACGCTGAGGCGCCGGCGCCAACCCCCTTGGCGATGAACTCCAGCGCGGCTTCATCGGCGCCGTAGTCGGCGGCGACACACGCGAACCAGCACCAACCTGCCGCCGGCGCGTCGGCAAGGGCAGCCGGCGGCATAGTGCTCCACTGCCTCAGGAGGGTTCGGCGGTCTCGCTCGCCGGCGAGGGTGATGACCAGCGCGCGGAAGGGGGGCCAGTGACCAGCGAGTTCTCGGGCGGTCTGGGCCCGCCACGGGTGGAGCTTCTCGAGCGCGCTGGTGAACGCAACTTCGTCGCCTCCGGAGGTGAGCAGTGTTCGCTGCTCTCGCGCCGTGGATTCGATGACGTTCTCCAGACGTCGCGTCTGGGTCACTCGCCCGTCGCCCTCGGCCATCCGTCGCAGTGACTCGTTTCGGACGAGGTCGACGACACGTGCCGCGGCAACATCCACGTCGGGCCCGGTCGGTTTGATCTCGAGGGCAAGGCGGTCGGCGGATTCGCGGAGCGCTTCAGGTTCTCCGGACGCGATGGCGCTCCGTACGTCTGCGGCCTTCAGCCACGAACTCAGCTGCCTCCAGCCGACCAGGATCCCGTCGGCTTTGGCGGCCTTCGAGACCGCCCAGGCGACGCGTAGTCGCTGTGTCCGCTTTCCGAGGAGCGCAACGATCTGCTTTCCGGCCGCGCTGCCCCCGCCCTTGGCGACGCCAGTCGCTGCCGCAGTCGCGGTAAGGGGATCGATCAACGCTGCTCCTTCGTCTGGACGCTCTCATCCTTCCCGAGAAGCCCGGCGTTTCTTGGCATCCTTCGGCGCGGCACGGCGGGTTGTAAGGCGCTAGACCTGCGGCCCCGACTAGCGCGATGCTACGAAGGTCGGGCGCCCGGGGCCTGCGCGGTCCGCTTCTTGGCAACCTTCACGTCGTCCGACTGGCGCTCGACGTACATGTCCTGGGTGGTGCTCAGCCGAGCATGGCCGAGCCAGTGCTGGACGGACACCGGGTCGAGCTTGAAGCCACCTGACTTCTTGGAAGCCATCGAGTACGTCGCGTAGGCGTGCCGGAGCCAGTGAAAGGTCCAGTCCCATTCACAGGCCCGCTTCGCTTCACCGGCGAGCTTGCCGGCCTGGTCTGCCCACGCTGTCGTGGAGCGATGCCGCGGGAACAGCCAACCGTAGTGCTCGTCGTCGTCATCGAGCGCCAGCGAGTCCTCGATCAGGCTCGCGGCAATGTCGGTGTAGAAGGACCAGAGGAACGCCACTCGGGTCTTGCCGCCCTTAGGCAGCTTGCGCGCCGGCCACGACTGGTACCGGTCGAGCTGCCAGTCGACGCGAATCTCGCCGGTCTCGAGGTCGATGGAGTCGTGGCGAAGGGCGAGAAGCTCGTTGATGCGCAGTCCTGTAGCGAAGGCCAACAGGACGAGGCGCCGTCCGTACCCGGGGTAGACCTCCTCAAAGGCGGTGGCGTACTTCTCGACGTCTGCGACCTCCGGGCAGGTGGCGAGCAGGTACCGATTGTCGCTCTCGGCCTTGATGATCCGCGCGCGCTTGCGCGCCTTCTTGACGATCTTCCTGCGACGGCGCGGATCCCCGAAAGGCTCGGAGGAGGCGAAGTAGCCACGGTCGACCGACCACTCCATCAGCACACCGAGCGTTCGCGCGATGTTCTTCACGGTGGGCTCCGAAGCGCCCTCCGCGTTGGCGTGATCGAAGATCGCCGCCCAGTGCTTGATGCCGACGTCCAGGCAACGGACCTTCTCGCCGATCTCCGCCGGCACCCAGGTGTTCCAGTTGGACTTGTACTGGCGGATGCTGCCTTCTTCCTCGCCGGCGGTGCGCATGGCGGCGAGCATGTCCTGCATAGCCTGGTCGAGAACCGAGGCCGCCTGCGGGCCGAGACCGTGGGCGCGGGCCAGGAGAGTGCGCAGTTCGGCAGCGCGGGCCTCGGCCGGTGCCCCGGGCCGACAGCGTTCGGGGACCCGCTCACCCACGCCCGGACGGCCGCCGGTCCAGTACCAGATCCGTCCGTCGGAGTAGACGCGGACGGGGTCGTTGTCGCGGCGCTTGGTCTTGGTCTCAGTGGACACGCTGCACCCCCTTGGCCTTCTTCGAGGACTTGGCCGGTCGGACCACGTCGGAGGCCTGCGTCGGCAGGGTCGTCCGGTTGTCCGCGGGGGCAATGCTGGGCTCCTCCATCCACCGGCGGATCACGGCCGGGCTCCAGCGGGGAAGTGTGCCGAGCATTCGGGGCTTCGGGAACGTCGGGTCGTCGGTGCGGACGTCGGTTAGGTGGCGCAGGCTGATACGGAGCATCTCTGCGAGGGCGGTCGGGTCGAGCATCTGCTCGGTCGGCGCGTAGCTGTTGTTGTCGGTCATGGCTAGGACCGGTGCGCTGTGCGTCGAGTTGCGCAGTCGCGCACGGCACTCAGAGGCGTGATCTGGCACACGTCGGCACGCTTTGTGTGTCGCTGTTGTGCCCCCACACGGGTATCGGTGCAGGTCAGCGGGCTTGTGTGTCACATGGGCCCAAGACCACCCAGATCTACGAGGGCACCAACCAGGTGCAGCGGATCGTGATGGCCCGCCAGCTGCTCGCAGGCATCCAGAGCCAGATCTGAGGCTCACGCCCAGGTCGGCGCGATCTCGCGGCGGTAGTGGCGTCCCCGGACGCGGCTGAGGACGAAGACGACCGGCGCGGGGATCTCGCTGCGCAGCTTGGCCATCGTCTCCGGGTCGGCACCGTCCTGGAGCCAGGCCAGGAAGGTGCCCAGGTTCTCGGGGTGCGCCTTGCGCACCGCCTTCTGGGCGGCCTTCCACGCCTCGGTGTCCCGGTAGGCGTGGGCGATCGGCTCGAGGTCGCGCTCCTCGTGGTCGAGGTGGGTCACCAGGACCGTGCGCAGCCGGGCCAGGCCGGCGTGCGCCGCCTCGGCGTTCGCCCGCGTCGGCGCGGCGACGAACGCTGCCATCAGCGCGTCGGCCGCGGCGAGCGCCTCCTGCATGGCCTCGTGCTCGCCCTCGAGGGCACCGATCAGACCCGGCTCGGCGCCCGCGCCGGCCAGCGCGGGGAAGAAGATCGTCTCCTCGTCCTCGTGGTGGTGGTGCAGCTGGGTCGTGAAGTTGTCCCACGCGACCGCGAGCTGGTCCGCCCGCGCCCGGGAGTCCGCAGGGAACGTCGCGAGCGCGTCCTCGAAGCGGCTGAGGTCGCGGCGGAACGCGGCGTGGATGACGGTGTTCATGGTCGTGTGCTCAGGCATGATGCTCCCGTGGCGTACGGCGACTACCAGATCGAAATCTACTTCCAGGCGCTGTCGGGTGTCTTGCCTCGGATGCCCTTCGACTACGCGGACCTGGAGCGCGACGCCCTCGCCGCGCTGCCGCCCGAGCTGCGCACCTACGTCGCGGGCGGCTCGGGTGACGAGGCGACCCAGCGCGCCAACGTCGAGGCGTTCCAGCGCTGGGCCGTGGTGCCGCGGATGCTGACCAGGTCCGCCGAGCGCGACCTGTCCGTCGAGCTCTTCGGCAAGACGCTGCCGACGCCGCTGATGATGGCCCCGGTCGGCGTGATCGGGCTGTGCACGCCCGACGGGCACGGCGACATCGCGACC
>DATIDO010000220.1:0-4280 GCA_035456245.1 Polyangiaceae bacterium | reverse complement strand
AGGCGGCCCGATCGATCTTCTTGGAAGGCGAACCGATCTGATACAGCGCGTCGGCGATGCCCTCGTAGTCACGGCGCAGCGCCGACATGACCACGTCGATCGTCAGGTCACGCATGCGCGGACTGAGCCGGCCGACCATGCCCAGATCGAACATGGCCAAGACCGGTGCTTCCGGAGTGCCGAGCACCAAAGCGTTGCCGGGATGCGGATCGGCGTGGAAGAAGCCGTCCTCGTAGATCTGCTTCACCATCGCGCCGAAGGCCAAGCGCGCCAACTCGCGCGCCGGGTAGCCCTGCGCCAAGGCAGCGTGGAACTTCAGGCCGTCCAAGTACTCCATGGTGATCACCTGCTTGCTCGAGGCAGAGCGGTAGATCCTGGGGAAGTGCACCTGGGGGTGGTCGACGAAGTTCTGGGTGAAACGTCCCGCGTTGTCGGCTTCCTGCGCGAAGTCGAGCTCGGCGGTGACCGCGTGATCGAACTGCTGCACGAGACCGATGGGCGAATAGATTCGCGTCTCGGGGATGGCTCGCTCGAGCAACGCCGCCAGCGTGTGCAGGATGTCCAGATCGCTCTGGATGGTCAGGCCGATACCGGGGCGCTGAACCTTCACGGCGACGTCGTGCTCGCCGTTCTCGTCGGCCAGGCGCGCGCGGTGCACCTGAGCGATACTGGCAGCGGCAAGGGGGGTCTGGTCGAACTGAGTGAACAGCGTCTCGACCTGGGCCCCCAACGAACGCTCGATCTGGTCGCGAACGTCGGAGAACGGGAGCGGCGGGACGTTGTCTTGCAGCTTGCGCAGCTCGGCAACCAACTCGGGTGGCAGGAGATCCGCGCGGGTGGAAGCCAGCTGGCCCAGCTTCACGAAAGAGGGGCCCAGATCCTCCAGCACCTGACGGATGCGGGTCGCGACCGTGCCCCGCGAGTCTCCCGACGCCGTCGGTTCAGCCTGATCGGAGGTGCGCCTTCCGCCAGCACCGCCGATGCCGATCCGCTGCACGACTTCGCCGAAGCCGTGGCGGATCAGGACCGCGGACACCTCACGAATGCGCGCCAAATCACGGAAGGCACTGACGATCGAGACCATGTGCCTCCTGCCCGCGTTTGGCTCAGGCCAAATTCATGACCAACTCGTGGTCGCAAATCTTGAAGATGTCGCCGGTTTGGATGGCCTTGCGCTGGACGCGCTGACCGGCGAACTCGATGCCGTTCGTCGAGCCCATGTCGACCATGTAGAAGACACCGGCGCTGTACTCGATCACCGCGTGCTGCCGCGAGACGTTGGGATCACGGATGGTCAGGTCCGAGCTCTGCTTGCCGCGGCCGATGACGAAGCGATCCTTGTCGACCAGGGTCTGCTCACCATCGGACAGCACGTAGAGGAGATGGCCATCGCTGGTGCGAGGCAAAGCTCCGGGAGCCGGCGGCGGGGGCAGGTGAGACAGCGGCGCCGCCGTCACGGGGATCGGTGGCGGAGGCAACGGCGAGCGCGAGGACGGTACCGGGGGCGGACCGGGACGCTGCGGCAACGTGGGGGGAGCACCAATCGAGACGGGACCCTGGTTCGAGGTCGGTGCACCGAAGGAGGGCGGTGCATTGAAGGACGGCGGCGCACCGAAAGAAGGCGGTGCTGCCGGCGGCGGCGGTACAGGATGGGCGGGCGGTGCACCGAAAGAAGGCGGAGCGTGGGGAGCAGGCAAGGCACCCAACGCGGGCGGAGCGACCGGGGCAGGTGGCGGCGCAGCGCGCTGCGGCGGTGGCACGGGAGCGCCGAGTGACGCAAGCGGGCGAGGGGAGGTTCCCGAGCTGATGGGGCCATTCGCGCCAGGCGCCGCAGGCGCGGGCGGCGGAAGCGAGGCCGACTGCGACAGCGGTGCACCCGCGTAGCCACGCTGGCGCGCGTACTGCTTCATCGCATCGTTGACCAAATAGTCGACGGAGCATTCCAGCTCCTTCGCCATCTCCTCGAACTTCTTCCAGAGGGTGTCGCGGCAGAGGAAAGTGCGGGGGGTCTTGGTGTTCGACTCGCTCATCCGAAGGCTGCTCTCGCTGGTTGGTACGTCGTTCAGGGCGCGGGGCTCGGCTCACGCGCCGAGAGGGCAGGGGCGATGCAGTAGCGGACGAAGTCCCCCACCGTCGCGACCTGCTTTTCGACCTGGGTCTTGTTTTCCGCGATGGTGCAAGACCACTCGCAGCCCGTCTCCGACTTGCAGGGCGGCACCTTCTGGGTGTCCTCCTGGTAAGGCGAAATCTTGGGCAAGTCGGTCTTGTCTCCGTAGCGGTAGTAATAGCCGAGCGCGGAGAGTCGCACGGGTGTGGGCTCCGTCGTCTTGGCGAAGCGGTCCGCGAGCTCCTCGGGTTGGGCGCCCTTCAAATCGTGCAGAAGAGGTCCGTAGGCGAGCGGCTCGCTCATGGCCATCTCGCGCACCTTGCCGAGGCGAGCCATGAACTCGTCGATCTGCTTGGCGTCGCTCATCTGCAGGAGCAGCGAGGCGACGGACCAACGCACCTGCCAACGCTTGTCGTCGAACAGGGAATAGAGGCGCTCGGCCACCTGTGCGCGCGGCAGCTCGCCGACGCGTCGCGCGGCTACGTCGCGGATCGAATCGGGCGTGGCACCATCGGCCAAGAGGTCCAGAACGGCCTTGGCGTGGTCGGGGTTCTGACGATCGAGGTTGCCGTCGAGCGCCGCGAGCGCCGCGGCGCGCCGCTTCTCGGGGTTCTTGTCGTTGCGTGCGTACGCCAGCAGGAAGTCGACGACGGGCTTCTTGCCGACGCTCTTCATGGCCGAGAAGACTCGCAGCAGCTCTTCCTCCTGGTAGGTGGCAAGCTGGATGGCAAACTGCTGATCGGTGACCTTCAGCTTGGCCTTCTCGTTTCCGGCCTTGAGCACCGGCGCGCGCTTGGCCTGCCACTCGGGCGAATCCACGAAGCTGGCCACCTGCGCCAAGCGAGCGCTGGCGTCGAGCTGCGTGGCCTCGTCACCCAGCTCGTGGACCAGCTTGGCGATGGCATCGAGCTTCTTCGACTCAGGGGTCAGGAGCGGAGTCAGGCCGCGGACGCCATCGTTCTTCAGCAGGCGCAGGACCTGCTCCATGCCGTAGAGCTGAGCGGTGTCGTCGAAGCGTTTCTCGAACGCAGTTTGGGTCCAGACGCGCAGCGCTTCGAGCAGGCGCTGACGCTCCGCGCCCTCCGGGACGAGCGGTTCGGGCTCGTGGATCAGCAGCGCGTAGGCTGCTTCCTTGTAGGCGAAGGATGCGTCGGTCCCATCGGCCGCAGGGGGCGTCTTGATGCCTGCTTCGAGCGGGGGAACCATGCCGCTCACGATGCGCTGTCGCTTGTCGGTAGGCAGTTCGGCCAGCGCGCTCAACAGGCCTTGCGATTCGTCGCCGCCCAGAAGCCCGACAGCACGTCCGCCGCGTGGCTTCATGGTGACGAGGGTCATGGCTGCTTCGACCCGGAGTTCGAGCGGGTACTTGTCGTGGGTGAGTACCGCGACGAGTCGCTTGGGGCCGGATGCCTTCCGTGCCCAGTGGTGGACGTCATCGTCCGAAACGCGACAACCCGTGAGCTGTGGGGCCGCTGCGAGCAGGACCACGCCGAGCGCGGTACGCGCCAGGGCTGCCTGCAGGGGCGCTCGCAATTGCTTGGATCTGCGCATCCTCGTCTCTCTCGCCGCTCGCCGTCGCCGGACCGGCGCATGCCGGCCCCCACCCCTCCGGGGCGCTCCCGCGGGACGGCCATCCGTCCACGTTCCGACGATAGTACAAGAGGGCGAGTGCGCCGATATGCGGCTGGTTCCCTGGACACTTCCGGAAGTAGGCCAAACCGACCCCGGACTCACCCGGTTCCGGCCCCCACATCGCCTGCACGGGCCTCTCCCAGGTTAGTGCTGGGCCTCGCCCCACCTCGTCTGCACCGGCCTCGCCGGCCTCTCCCAGGTTAGTTCTGGGACTGGGCATCGGCCTTCTCCTGGGCCGCGCCCAGGTTGCGTCGCGGGCTCCGCCTGACCGGCGTCGGCCCCCCCGACCTCTCCCAGGTTGAGGGCGGAGGCAGCCCGCCTGGTCCAAGTTGTATCCCCACATTTAGTGGCCCCGCGCTCCCAGGTTGAGGATCGGTGTTTTCTTGTGTACGAGTGGTGGGTTGATGTAGGTGGTTGATCTACATGGGAGCACAAGCTTTCGTCCCCCGGTCGCTCGAGCCGGTTACCGCCCATTCGGGTCGCCCCCACCCCCGCAGCCGGGGGGCGGAGGCAGCCTCGCTCGGATTCTTTGCGGGAGCCC
>DATIDO010000219.1:0-9063 GCA_035456245.1 Polyangiaceae bacterium | reverse complement strand
GTCTCAGACCGCTCGTTTTGCCTTTCTCGCTGCCCTGACCGGCGGCCTCACGGCCCTGGGCTCCGGCTGCAGCTCCGACTCCGACACCGCTGGCCAGGGCGGCGGAGGCGGACAGAGCGAGTGGGCCGAGGGGCCCCTCTACGTCGCATCGACGCGCGTCTTCAGTCCCGAAGGCAGCACCGGCTACCTGCTGCGTCTGCACGATCTGGACGGAAGCGAGGAAGTCGATCTCGGACAGGCCATCGAGCTCGAAGAGGACGCTTGGGTCTTCGGCAAGGCGGACCCCTTCTTCTACACGGCCTCCGTATTCTCTCCGCGAATCACTCAGTGGTCCGTCGATGATCAGGGCGAGCTGATCCAGGGCGACACCGTTTCATTCGAACTGGAAGGCGTGACCGGCACCTACACGGCTGCCTTCGTTCCGCTCTACTCGGCGAGCAAGTCGTACTTCGTCGACGGCGGCAGCGGCCAAGTCGTGATCTGGAACCCCGAAAAGGTCGAGCTCATCGACACCATCACGCTGGACGTCGAGGTCCCCGACGGCGTCGACGCCCCCGCCGACGCCACACCCAACGTCGAACTCACCGTGGCCGGCGACCGCGTGCTGGTGAACGTATTCTGGTCCTCGCAGGCCAGTGGCTGGACGGAGAGCCCCGACATCAGCCGTTTGATCGTGATTGATAGCGCGACGGACCAAATCGTGGAGACGATCGAGCAACCGGGCTGCGCCTCGATTTCGCCCGCAGGCACGTCGTCCGACGGCCTGACCTACTACGCCCCTTGGGACTACCAGGCGGCCGTGCGGGCCGTGTACGGCGAGGATCATGGCTCGGCCTCGTGTGGGCTGCGCTTGGCTCGGAACGCGAGCGCATTCGACCAGGAGTTCGAAGTCGATCTCTCCAGCCTGGTCGGTGGCAAGCCGGCCGGCAGCGCCTACCTGGTGGACGACGAGCGTCTGCTCTTGCACGTGTGGGAGAGCGAGCTGGCCGACGCCACACCCGAGAACTGGGTGGAGGAGTCACGTTGGGCCTCTGCCTACCGCTGGTACGAGTGGAAAATCGGCGAAGCCGAGGCGACCCTACTCGCCGACCAAGCGCCCAGCGCCGAAGGCGGCGCCTGGCAAAAGCTCGGCGACCAGCTCGTCTCCTACAGCCCCAACAGCGAGTACACCGAGACCACCTACCTCCACCTGACCGACGACGGCCGGCTCATCAGCGGGCGCGTGGTTCCGGGTTGGACGGCGGCCACGGTGCGCGTGCGCTGAGCACCCCCCCCAAGCACATCGAGAAATCCCATGAAATCAAGCATCCTCAAGCGACCCACCCTCCTCGCCTTCGCGGCGCTCACGACTCTCGGCACCAGCCTCCTGACCTGGGGCTGCTCCAACGACGCAGCCCCCGACGGCGCGGGAGGCGCTGGTGGCGGCGCGGCCGGCGGTCGCCGCTACGTGCTCGGCACGGTCAACATCGCCGCCGACGGCAATCGCATGAGCTACGCGCAGATCATCGACGAGCTGGGCGGGCACTACGACGCTGCCGACGGCATCGAAGCCGCCGGCAACGCGGTCTTCCTCGCGAGCGGCTCGAGCTTCTTCTACGGGCTCGCCGAGGAGCCGACCTGGGTGAAGTACTCGACCGACGGCGGCAAATTCGAGGAGGTCGGGCGGCTCAGCTTCGCCAAGTACGGCCTGTCGTACACGGACTTCTCCAACGTGATCGTCGACGAGGAGACGGCCGTCTCCGTGATCACGAGCGCCTACGTCGCCGTGGTGTGGAACCCCAAGACCTTCGAAATCGTCGGAGAAATCGACGTCTCGCACCTCCAGCACGAGGGCTACGATCTCGAGGGCTGGACGATGGTAGCCCACGACGGGCTCGTCTACCTGCCGGGTCGCTGGGCGAACTGGACCGATTTGGCCGTGGAGCAGCTCGTCAGCATGACCATCCTCGACCCCAAGAAGCTCGAGGTCGTGGGCGTTGCCGAGGACGACCGTTGCGGCTCGGGCGGACGCATCACCTTCGACGCGGACGGCTACGGCTACGTCATGGGAGACGGCCGCAACCAGTCGATGCAGACCTTCGCTGCTCTCGAGGGTGAAGAGAGCGTGCCCAACTGCCTCCTGCGCATCGCCCCCGGTCAGACCGACTTCGAGGAGGACTATTTCTTCGAAATCCCCGAGCTGACGGGCGGTCTCGACTCGATGGACGAGCTCGAGGCCCCGGCAGTCGATGCTGGCTTGGGCTTCACGCTGATGAAGTACGAGGAGCTCATTCCGGAGGACGCCGACCGCGCCAACTTCGAGCATTGGAGCGTGCCGGCCTACAAGAAGTGGCGCATCACGCTGGGCGACGAGCCCAAGGCCGAAGAGGTGAACGGCGCCAACTACACGGTGGTGGGCTTCACCAGCAGCGCCGTCGACGGCAAGCTCTACACGAGCGAGAGTGCCGACGGCAGCGAATCGACCGTCTTCGAAATCGATCCAGCAACCAACACGGCGACGAAGAAGTTCACGACGCAGGGCTACTTCTCGGCGCTGTTGCCGCTCGAGTGAGCCGAGCTCACGAACTCCGGGGCAGGGTCGTCACCAACCACCGTTGGGTGACCCTGCCCCGACCCATTTCTTGAGCTGCTACTACGCATTGGAGTCCGGTCAGGCCGCCGCACAGACCAACATTCCAGCACCACTACCCCGTTGGCGACGTTTCCGGGGTGCGTCGGGCCCTTCGCCCCCTCCAAATCCATATTATTGAGTCAGCCCTCAGATTAAATTGTTTGCTGACCGACCTCCGGGAGGACGGTCCAGGTCAGCTTTCGAGCGCGCCGGCACCACGCGAGAGAATCGCGCGCATCGTCGGCGTTCAGGGCGAATTTCGACATTAGCGATTTGTTAACACTGGGGACGCCGAGATTCCCGACCGTTCCGCTGCGGTCAGAACAGCGAACGAAAATCCAATTGCACCTTTTCCGTCGCGGCTCATAAAAGCCCGACAACCAAACGCTGCGCCCCCGCGATCTCACCGCTCTTCGGCGGTGACCTCTTCGTGCGCGCGTTCTTGGCCACCTGTCTCAGGAGGATTTGGCATGCAATCTGCGCCGCAATCGATTCGCCCTCATTCGGGCAAGCTCGCCGTACTGCTCCCGGGCATGGGCGCCGTGGCCACCACTTTCATTGCGGGCGTCCTCCTCGCGCGAAAGGGTCTGGGCAAACCGATTGGTTCCCTCACCCAGATGGGCACGATTCGTCTGGGCAAGCGCACCGACGGAAAGACGCCGAAAATCGCCGACTTCGTGGACTTGGCCCCGCTCGACGATCTGGTCTTCGGCGGCTGGGACATCTTCCCCGACGACGCCCTGACCGCCGCTCAGGAAGCAGGCGTGCTCGACGAGAAGCACCTCGCTCCGATCGCCGACGAGCTGCGTAGCATCGTTCCCATGAAGGGTGCCTTCTGGCCCGAGTACGTGCGGCGCCTGAATGGAACCCATCTGAAGAGCGGCGCGTCCAAGGCCGAGATCGTCGAGCAACTGCGCGACGACATCCGGAACTTCGTCAAGGAGAGCGGCGCCAACCGCGCGGTCGCCGTCTGGTGTGGCAGCACCGAGGTCTACCTGGAGCCGACCTCCGTCCACGCCACCGTCAAGAGCTTCGAGCGAGGCCTGGCCGAAAGCGATCCGAGCATCACCCCGTCCCAGCTCTACGCCTGGGCCTGCATCAACGAGCGCGTCCCCTTCGCCAACGGCTCCCCCAACTTCGCCGTGGATTTTCCGGCTGCCCAAGAGCTCGCGCGCGAGCTGCGCGTGCCCCTCGCCGGCAAGGATTTCAAGACCGGACAGACGCTGATGAAGACCGTGCTGGCGCCGGGCCTCAAGGCGCGCTCGCTCGGCCTGAACGGCTGGTTCTCGACGAACATCCTCGGCAACCGCGACGGCGAGGTGCTCGACGATCCGGACAGCTTCCGTTCGAAGGAAGTCTCGAAGCTCGGCGTGCTCGAGAACATCCTGCAGCCGGAGAAGAACCCCGAGCTCTACGGGAACGTGCACCACAAGGTGCGAATCGAGTACTACCGCCCTCGCGGCGACGCCAAGGAAGGCTGGGACAACATCGACCTGTTCGGCTGGCTCGGCTACCCGATGCAGCTCAAGGTCGACTTCCTGTGCCGTGACTCGATCCTGGCGGCACCCATCGTGCTCGATCTGGCGCTCTTCCTCGATCTCGCGGCGCGCGCGGACTTCCGTGGCACCCAGGAGTGGCTGAGCTTCTATTGGAAGTGCCCGATGACCGCGCCCGGGCTCTACGCCGAACACGATCTCTTCATCCAGTCGATGAAGCTGAAGAACACGCTGCGCTGGATGAAGGGTGAGGAGCTCATCACCCACCTGGGCAACGAGTACTACGACTGAAATTCATGCCGGGTGTCTTGGGAACCAACACAGGTGTCACTGGCTGGCGCCCCCGCGGGCCCGGTGCATCCTGGTCCTGGATCACGCTCGTCCTGATGCCGGCGCTGCTCGTGCTCTTTGCTTCGCTCGGGCGTCTCTTGCCCGAGCAATGGATCGCGGCCGTGGCCATCACGGGGCTCGCCTGGGCGGGGCCACGGCTCCGCCAGCTCTCGCTGATCGTCACGTGCTTCGCCGCTGTCGGTATCGGCTACCGCTTCCTCGGTCCGCTCATGGCACACCGCTGGGGGCTCCACGTCGGCGATCTGTGGCGCGCCGAGCATTCGCTCTTTCCGGTCGGCAACGGCGCGGCTCTGAGCGATTGGCTCGCCGCCCACACTCACCCGATCGCCGACTTCGTCGCCGGCCTCACCTACATCACCTACTTGGCCGAGATCTCCTTGGTGGCCGCCTGGCTGTTCTTTCGTGGCGCAGCCGAGAAGAGCCTGCAAATGGGCCTCGCCTTCCTGCTCGTGAACCTGGTCGGCTGGGCCGCCTGGCTCCTCTTTCCTGCGGCGCCGCCTTGGTACGTCGACCTCTACGGCGTCGATGCGCTCGTCCTCCAAGCTCCGCCGAGCCCGGCGGGAACGGCACGATTCGATGCGCTCATCGGTTTCCCGCTGTTCGCCGGCTTCTACTCCCAGAGCACGAACGTCTTCGGCGCGATGCCGTCGCTCCACGCCTGCTACCCGGTGGTCGCGGCCGTCATCACCTGGAGTCCGCAGGACCAGTTCCCGCAAGCGGATTCCAGCCGGTTTCTGCGTTGGTTCACGCTCGCCTACGCCGTCGTCATGGCCCTGTCCGCCGTCTACCTGCGCCACCACTACATCCTGGACGTGGTGATGGGCATCTGCCTGGGCTGGCTCGGCGCCAAGCTGGTGCAGCGCGTTCGTAGAAGCACCTCCCGCGCGAACACGCATTTCGCCCCCGACCTCGGTTCGACCGTCGGAGTCGCCCAGTGACCAACTCCCGCACTTCCGACATCACCGCGCGCATCGGCGACTTCTTGTCGCGCCTGGCGCTGCTCTCCTTCCGTAGGCCGTGGTGGACACTGCTGTGCGTCCTGCTCGTCACGGCCGCTGGCGCCTGGTCGGCCTCCAGGCTGCGGGTCGATCCCGACCTCGCCGAGCTGCTGCCCGAGTCCTACGAGAGCGTCCAAGATCTAGAAACGCTGAAGGCCCGCTTCGGCGGCGTCGGCTATGTCGTCCTGCTCTTCGAGGGTGGAAGCGCAGAAGAGCGCCGCGCTTACGCGCGCGCTCTGGAACCGAAGCTCGCCCAGCTCGAAACCGTCTCCTACGTGGAGCTGGAGAAGCCGGCCGCCTACCTGAAGGACAAGGCGCTCTGGCTGCTCGATTTGGCCGATCTGCGTACGCTGCACGACCGCGTCGAGGCCCGCTACCGCTGGGAGATCGACCACGGCATCCTCGATCTCGACGACTCCGCGCCTCCGCCCGTCGAGACGGCCGACGTACTCGAGCACCTGCGCAGCCGCTTTGGCCCCATCGCCGCCAAGGCCGACGAGTCGAACCACGAACCCTCCCGCTACTTCGAGGACGCCGACAAACTGGCTGTCTTCGTCCGCCCCAAGCAGCTGGCCACGAACTTCGACTTCGCCAAGCGCGTCGTCGCCGACGTCACCCAGGTCCTCGATGGCGCCTCGCTCACCATCCCGCACGGTGATGTCCACGTCGAACTCACCGGCCGCTACAAGAAGCGGGTGGATCTCCAAGGGGTCCTCTCGGGCGATCTGGGCAAGACCTCGCTCGTCTCGCTGCTGCTGGTCGCGGGCTACCTCGCCTTCCATTTTCGCCGCCCCACTGCGGTGGTCCTGCTCCTCCTGCCGCTCAACGTCGGCCTGGTGCTGGCCTACGGGCTGGCCTCGCTGACCTTCGGCACCCTGAACGTCCTCACGGCCTTCCTGGGCGCCATCTTGGTGGGCATCGGTGTCGACAGCGGCATCCACCTCCTGGGCCGCGTGCACGAAGAGCGCGCCAAGGACGCCAGCCTGGAAGAGGCCGTGGCGATCGCCTTCCGCGAAGCCGGGCGCGTCTCGCTCGCTGCGACGCTCACCACCGCCGCCGCCTTCACCTGCCTGACCTGGACGGACTTCCGAGCCTTCCGCGAGTTCGGGACGTTGACCGCCATCGGCGTAGTGCTCGTGCTGCTCAGCTACCTGGTGATGCAGCCCGCACTCCTGCGCGTGGCCTCGCGCTACCGCTGGGCCAGCACTGCCGATCGCTCTGTCCACCTCGTTGGCACGGGGACACTGGCGCACGCTGCGCGCTGGCTCGTCCCGGTGCTCGGCGTCGTGGCTCTGGGGCTCGCAGGCCTGGCGTCGCGAGTCCACTTCGACGCCGATCTCTCACGCCTGGACGACGCCGATCTGCCGAGCTTCCGGCTCGACAAGGAAGTGACCAAGCTCCTCGGTCGCTCCCAGACGCCCCTGGTCGCCTTTGCCGAGGACGACCGACAAGCCCGGGAGCTCGCCGAGACCATTCGCGCGCAGATGCGCTCGCGAGGTGACTCGGCGGCCATCGGCGAGGTCGCGACGCTGTC
Source organism: Polyangiaceae bacterium (assembly GCA_035456245.1). Classification (GTDB taxonomy): domain Bacteria; phylum Myxococcota_A; class Polyangia; order Polyangiales; family Polyangiaceae; genus NIC37A-2. The sequence goes on along the minus strand of DATIDO010000219.1, from coordinate 2,073 downwards.
CGACATCTTGCCCCACGACGTCGACGAGAAGCGCCCGCTGGTCGCTCGACTCGCGCACATGGCGTCCCACATCCGGGGCCCCGCACGTGCCGAACTGGAGCGGAACGTCCCCGACCTCGACCGAATCCTTTCGGCCACTCCGCCCACGCGCGCTGATCTGCCGCAGTCGATTCGTCAGGTGCTCGCGCCTCGGAACACCCCGGAAAACGCCAAGCAAGGCCCGCTCGTGCTGCTGTACCCCCGCTTGTCCCTGGGCAAGGCCGAGACGGTACTGGCCACCGCCGAGCAGGTTCGCCACGTCGACTTGCCCAGCGGTGAGGTGGTGCGGACCGCCGGCGAGCCCATGATTCTGGCCGACATCCTGGGGCTGATTGCGCAGGATGGCCCACGCATCCTGGCGCTCACCCTGGTGCTGGTGTTCGCGTTCCTGCGGCTGACGCTCGGCAGCTTCCGCCTGGCCACGCTGGCTACGATCCCTGCCGTCCTGACGCTCCTGGTGACGGCAGGGGCGCTCTTTGCGCTCGGCATCTCGCTGAACGTCCTGAACATCATCATTCTGCCCGTGCTGCTCGGCATCGGCGTCGACGATGGTGCTCACATCGTCGCCCGCCTGGATCAGGGCGAGCCGCTGTCGGTCGTGTGGGCGCATACCGGTGCCGACGTTGCGGGCGCCATCCTCACGGACGTGTTCGGTTTCGGTGTGCTGGCCTTCGCGTCGCACCCTGGTCTCGCCAGTCTGGGTCAGGTCGCGCTCGTGGGTTTGACCGCGAATTTCTTGCTCTGCGTGGTGCTTCTACCCGCCGTGCTGTCCCTGTTCCCCTTGGTGCGGGGCATGCACCAGACGGCGGCCGAGCCCGCCCCTGCCGAGTGAACGAAGATGGAAACCCTCGCCAATCTGCTCTCCAGCGCTTGGGATCTCGTCGCCGCCAGCCGGCTGAGCCCGAGTGATCGCATCGTCGGCGCCGTCGGCCCGGCAGTCGCGCTGCTCGCCTACGTCGTGCTCGCCTACCTGTGGTTCGTGCTGAGCGGCGCCCGAACCCGCTTCGTCGACCGAGAGGCAGAAGGGCGCAAGACCGGCCTCACCACCGCAGGCCTGCGCGTCTTCTTCTCCTGGGCCATGCGCCCGTGGATCCGCCTGCTCCTGCGCCTCGACCTGCCCCCCAACGCCATCACGACCGTGTCGCTCGGCATCTCGCTGGCCGCAGGTGTGGCTCTTGCGGCCGGGCGCTTCTCGGTCGGCGGCTGGCTCTTCTTCGCGGCCGGCGCCTGCGACTTCTTCGACGGCCGCATCGCGCGAGCCAAGAACATCGCCTCGGACCAGGGCGCAGCCCTCGACAGCATCGTCGATCGCTACTCGGAGTCGGCCGTGTTGGTCGGCCTCGCCTGGTACTACCGAAACACCTGGGTGCTCTTCCCCGCCCTGCTCGCCATCACCGGCTCGCTGCTCGTGCCCTACGTGCGCGCCAAGGCCGAGGCACTGCACGTCGCTCTGCAAGAGGTCGGTTGGCTGCAGCGCCCGGAGCGTGTCGTCCTCCTGGCCACGACGACCGCGCTCGCCCCGCTGCTCGAGATCTTCATCGATCCGAACAACCCCCATCCCCTGCACGCGTTGACGGTGCTCGGTCTGCTCATCCTGGCGGTCGGCACTCAGATCACGGCCGGGCAACGCACCCACGCGCTGCTCGAACTGCTCGCGCCCCCCGCGCCTCACGGGCCTCCCGCTCGCTCCGGCTTCCGCGCCATCGGCTCGAGCGCAGCTGCCACGGCGGCAGACGCAGCGCTGGTCGCGACGCTCGCCAGCTCCGCTTCCCCGCAGTTTTTGCCGCTGGCCACCGCGCTCGGCTGCCTGCTCGGTGCCCTGGTCAACTTCACGCTGAATCGCCAGTGGGCCTTCCAGGCGACCGAAGGTTCGCTCTCTACCCAGGTGCGCCGTTACGCGCTCACCTCGGTTACCGGCGCCGTGCTGAACGCCGGTGGTGTGGCGGTGATGCTGCTGCTCCCCGCAGTCCCTGGCGCCGTGGCCTGGATCCTCGTGCGCGGGACCGTCTTCGGCGTCTGGACCCTACCCCTGTT
>DATIDO010000218.1:0-4245 GCA_035456245.1 Polyangiaceae bacterium | reverse complement strand
GGGGGAAGCCCGCCCGGCATGGGCGGCGCACTCGGCTCCGCCTTGCTGTCGGCCTTCTTCACGAACTTGCTCTCTTCCGCCACGGCCCAGTCGGCCGCCCAGGACGAGATGGCGTAGATCTGGTCACGACCCGGCAGCTTGGCGAAGCGGCTGGACCCTTCGGCCGTGCTGCCGAACAGGATCTCGGTCTTGCTGCCGTCGTCCAGCGTGATGCCGAGCGTCGCAACCGGCTTCTCCAACCCGGTGTCGGCCAGGGTCTTGCCGTCGCCGAAGTCGGAAGCGTTCAGCGTCTTGTAGGCGCGGAGCAAGTCGTCGACCTTGGCCGTGTCGAAGTCCTTGATCTTGCCGGCACTGCCCTTGGCCTTCTTGAACTCGGCCATCCAGGCGCCGCCGCTCTTGGCGAAGACGAAGCTGCCATGCTCGTTGTCGATGGTCACCCGGTTGGCCTTGTCCGTGTCGAGCTTGAGGATCGACAGGTCGCGCCAGCCCTTGGTGTCACGCGTGTAGAGGAAGCTCGAGTAGCCATCCAGGACGTAGACCCCGTCCTTGCCCTTCACGCGCACCGTCTGGCCACGGCCGCCGCTCTTGCCCAGCCACAGCTCGACGACGGGCTTGTCGGCCTCGAAGGCGGTGAAGTGGATGGCCTCGGCGTCGCCCAGCTCGTAGTTGGCGTAGGCTGCCGTGCCCTCGGCGATGCGCTCGCGCACCGTGAGCTTGGGCAGGTTCTTCAGCAGACTCTCGACGTTGGTCTGGTTGGCGGTAGCGGTCACCGGCACTGCCAGCTTCCACGTCTCGCCTTCCTTCACCAGCGTGTTGGTCGAGCCGGGCTTGGGCGAGTCGCCCTTCTTCTCCGGCTGCTCGATGGTGAACTTGGTCACCTTCTTGACCAGATCCTCGCTCAGCTCGAGCTTGGGCAGGCTCTCGTTCTGTCCCTCGAAGCTGTGCGCGTGGTCGTCCTGGTGGGCGGCGCGCTTCTGCAGGAACAAGGCCCCGCCGAGCGCCACCAGGGCGCCGACGGCGATGTACAGCTTGGTGTTCGATTCAGCCATTTCGCTGTTCCTCCTCAGGCGGCCTGAGCCGTACGCAAAGCCTCACGACGGCGCCAGCGCAACAGGCCGAGCGCAGCGAAGAACAAGGGCACGCCCAGGGTGAGCGTCCACTGCACTTTGCGCTGCAGATCCTTGCGCGCCATGCGGTACTCCTCGTCCTTCTTCTTGATCTCCTCGTCGGAGTCGTCGACCTTGAACGAGGGCTTGGCGACGCTGGAGTAGGTCAGGTTGGCCTCACCGAGGATCTTGGCGCTGGCCGCGATCAGATCGGCGTCACCGGTCATCCAGTCGAAGGTGTTCTTCAGGCTGAGGATGGTGGGCGTCAGGTACTTCTGCGCGTAGGGCTGCGCCAACATGAGCAGCTCCTGGTTGCCGCCCATACCCGCGAACTGCGCCATCTGGCCCGTCATCTCCGGCCCGTTGCCTGCGTAGGCGAAGGGGTTGGTGATGAACTGGCTGGACGAGATCACCAGCACGCGCGACGACTCCTTGGCCCGCTCGGGCGCCTCGACGCCGTCGCCCGGCTTGCCGGCGAAGGCGCTCTTCAGCTTGCCCTCGGCCTCGGCGGCAATGACGTGCTGCTCGAACGGGGGCTTGGGCTCGAAGGCGTCACGCACGCCCATGTCGACGCTGTCACCCGTGACGACGCTGGTCGGCGGGGTGGTGCGAGCGACGGCCTTGAGCGAGACGTCGGCGGGCTGCTTGTCCTTCAGCAGCACGAGGCTGGAGGGGAAGGGGAACATCAGCTCGTCCATGCGGAAGAACGCGGGGAAGCCGGTGTCGAGCAGCTTCTCCTCGTCGCCGAAGCGAACGTCGTTGATGACGTGAGCGATACCGGGGTGGCGGAACCAACCCACGCCGCCCATCTGCGTCATCACCGGCATGCGGAACTGCGCGCCGTGGTCGAACAGCGCGTCCTTCTTCATCTCGATGCCGTAGCCGGTCAGCAGCTTGTCCAGGTTGTGCAGGTTCAGCTCGGCGTTCATCGTGGCGTCGGCCGCCTTGATGTTCACGGCCGAGGCGATCACCACCAGCGACTTGTTGCCCTGCATCAGGAACTCGTCGACGCGGCGCAGCTCCTTGTCCGTGTAGTCTTGGCCCGGCTGGGTGATGATCACACCGGCGAAGCTGGGATCGATGGGCGTCTCACCGCCCGCCAGGTCCACGTCCTGCACGTCGTAGAACGGGAAGTTCTGGACGATGATGTCCTGCAGGCTGGGCGAGCCCTGCTGGCCCTGCCGCGGGATCAGGTTCTTGTCGCTGAGCTTCAGCTCGTCCTTGCCGCTGATGACGCCGATCTTGTGCTTGATGGAGTCGTTCTTGTCGCGGATCTCGCGGATCTTGTTGGTGATGAAGAACTCCAGACCATCGCCACGAGCCGGGTGGAGCGCGGGGATGACCGCCTTCTCGCTGCCGTACTTGAAGACGATGCCCATGTAGCCCTGCGTGATCGAGGCGCTCGTGTCGCCCGTCGCGCTGGCCTCACCGAAGGGCTGCTCCTGGAGGCCGGCCTCCTTGGCCTTCTCCTTGAGCTCGTCCGTGTCCGGCTCGATCACCGTGTAGACGAACTTGCCGGCCGAAGTGCGCTCGTACTCCTTGAGCAGGTCCGTGAGGTCCCGCACGAAGGCGTCGAGCTGAGCCAGGCCGGTCTTCACGTAGACCTCGACCTGGATCGGCTCCTTGAGGCTCTGCACCAAGCGGCTCGAACCCTTGCTCAGGGTGTATCGCTCGGTCTTCGTCATGTCGAAACGGTCGTGAGCCCCTGCCGAGAGCAGGTTGGCGACGACGACGATCGCGGTGACGACCAGGATGTAGAAGCCCGTCTGGGCTGCGGCTTTGCGCTTTTGTTGCTCGGTAGCCATGGATCAAGCCCACTTGCGACGCTCGAGCGCCCGGAAAGAAACCATCAGAGAAAGGACCGTGATCGAGACGAAGAACACGACGTCTCGAGTGTCGATCAGCCCGCGAGCGAAGCCGCCCATGCGCGCCTCGAAGCTGACGTAGTTGAGGACGCCGGCCAGGGCGCCGGTGGTCTGCTCGGCCAGGCTGCTGGACACGAAGCCGAAGGCAGCCAGCACGGCGAAGGTGATGAAGAAGGCGACCGCCTGGCTGTCGGCGAGCGAGCTCACCAACAGGCCCACGGAGACCGCAGCCGCCGAGTAGAGGAACAGTCCCACGTAGCCGGAGACCACGGGACCCATGTCGAGCGGCCCCAGGTTCCAGGGGAAGTTGAACATGAACAGCGGGTAGGCGATCGAGCCGAGCAGCACGACCAGCACCAGGCCGAAGGCGCCCAGGAACTTGCCGAGGATCACGTCGCTGTCCTTGACGGGCAGGGTGATCAGCATCTCCAGCGTGCCGCTGCGACGCTCTTCCGCCATCAGGCGCATCGTCACGACCGGCACGACCAGCATGCCGAGCCCGCGGGGCGCGTAGTGGAAGAGAGGCTGCAGGGTGGCCCGATCCAGCTGCCAGAAGCCGCCGTTCAGGGTGAAGAACGTGAGGCCCAAGCCGATGAAGCTGAGGCAGATCACGACGTACGCCAGCGGCGAGTCGAAATAGGAACGGAATTCGCGCTTGGCGATGGTCCAGGTGGTCGACATTTCAGTTCTTCTCCTCGGCCTCGTCGGTCGAGTCGTCGGCCTCGTCGGCCTCGTCTTCGTCCTCGTCGTCCTCTTCGTTCTCGTTACGCGACCAGCTGCGACCACGGTCGGCTGCCTCGTCGCTCTGCGTCAGGTCGCGGAAGACCGCGTCCAGCGACTGTGCGTCGCGACGCAGCTCGAGCAGGGTCCAGCCGCGCTGAACGATCAGGCGGAAGATCTCGGCGCGGGCGTCGCCGTCCTGGGCTCCCGAGAGCTCCAGCTTGTGCGCCGTCTCGTCGGTGGGCAGCTCCTTGACGGTCTTGATGCCCCCCACGCGCTCGAAGGCCTGCTTCAGCTCGCCAGCGCTGGGCGCGGGGCGGCCACCCTCGGCGCCCGTCTCGTCGACGGTGACCAAGTAGCGGACGCTGCCGGTGCGGGAGCGGATCTCGTCGAGCTGACCGTCGGCCACCACACGCCCCTTGGAGACGATGATGGCGCGGGCGCAGGCCTGCTCGACCTCGCCCAGGTTGTGGGTCGACAGGAGCACGGTGCGGTCCTTGCCGATGTCCTGGATGTACTTGATGACCTCGGCCTTCTCGTTCGGATCGAGATCG
>DATIDO010000217.1:0-2307 GCA_035456245.1 Polyangiaceae bacterium | reverse complement strand
CGAAGGTGTAGCCGCAGTGGCTCCCGATCTCGTTGCCGCAGATCTCGCTGTTCGGTTCGCTACAGCTGCTGACCGAGCCACCCGTGCCGGCGCCCGCGTTCCCCACGTCACCGCCGCTCCCGTTCGTGCTGCCGCCACTCGCCGCGGCACCACCGCTGGCTGCACCTCCACCGTCTGGGTCGAGCGAGCTCGAGCCCGAGCAGCCAATCAGAGAGAAGAGAGCGAGGAGCGTGAGTGGGTAGGCGCGCATGAAAAGACGTCCGAGGAAGAAGGCCGGGACTGGGACGCTTCAGCGTACGCAGACGGGGCCCGGCAACGAGAGCTGGTGACGCTCTGCCGGGCGGAAAACGGCCTTTCGTTGCCGGCGCGATGGAAGCTGAAAGTGGCACGGTAAAGCGCTACCACTCGGGGCTTCACTTGCTGGACGACGCTGGCTCTTCGGTCACGCAGCGGATGCCGAGGAAGCCACAGCGGTAGTCGGGGCCGAAGCCTCCGAGTCGAGCCGTGCGAAAGAGCTCGGGGGCACCGACGTTCCAGCTGCCGCCGCGTGCGATGCGAACGGCGCTGGTGGCGTCACCGGCAGTGGTCGTGAACTCGAGCACGTTGCCTCCCAGATCGAGGATGCCGTCGGCGCTCACGTCGCCGGGGTGGGTTCCTACCGGGCAGCTCTCGGTCTGCTTGTGCTTGCCGGCCCAGCAGAGCTGGTCGTCGGGGGCGTCTTCACCCCACGGGTACGTGCGAGCTGCGCTGCCGCCACGCGCGAACCACTCCCACTCGTCCGTGGTGGGTAGGCGCTTGCCGCGGAAGGCGCAGTAGGCCTGCGCTTGGGAGAACTCGGCGCAAACCAGGGGGTGTTCGGCCCGATCCGACTTGCCGTAGGTCGACTGCGCTGCGCAATCGAGGCCGGATGTCGTGCATTTACCAGCGCTGACGCAGTCGCCGTAGAGGCGCGCGGTCGTCTCCAACGTGTCGACGCACAGATCGGGGATCCGACCGGCAGTGGACGTGCCCGCGCGCTGAAAGGAGCCGCCGGCGACGAAGGTCATCCCCGCGGGGCAGCGCTCGGATTTCGCGCTGGCTGCGCTCGGCGAGCCGGCAGCCGAGGACTGCGGCGAGCCGGAGCTGGTCGCTGCATCGGGAATGCCCTGGGCCGAGGTTGCCGGTCCGGTAGCGGGAGGTGGTGTCGCACTCGCTGGCGCGGCTGCCGAGCCACTCGCATCCGAGGAGGTCGCGCTCGGGGGCGCGGCGGTCGAGCCGTTCGCATCCGTTGCCGAGGAGGTCGCGCTCTCGGGCGCAGGGGAAGGTCCGCCGCCGCAAGCGAGAATGGCGAGGGCGAGCGAGGGGCCGAGAAGGAGGGCGCAGGGGAGTCTCATGGAGTGGGTCCGGGTGAAGATGGGGGGCTCGCAGCAGGGGAGCTTGGTGCGAGGCGGCGCTTGATGTTCTGGGCCGTGGGTACGGGCTCGTGAAGGGCCTCGTGGAGGCGGAACCGAGGCTGGCCGTGCGAAGTCTCCTCGCTGGGGGTCCCCGAGCTCGGTTGCTCTTCGCTCGAAAGGACGACGGCGGGCACCACCGTGAGCGGGCCATCGTAGCCTTCTCCGAGCGACCAGAAGAGAAAGACGCGCGGCGCACCGTTCGTCGGGAAGGTGATGGTGCCACTCTGCGGAAGCTGGCGGGCATCGGGGCTCGCGCCGACGAAGGTCACACCGTTGCGGCTGCCGCCGAGCTGAGTCATCGCCGAGACGGGAAAGTCGCATCTCACGGAGAGCCAGCCGCGCAGTGTGCGGGCCGTGCAGCGTTTCGCCTGGGGACCGACGATCCGTTCGGCGGTCGCGAGGGGAGCGCTCTGCCACTCGGCGGCGCTGGGCACGCGCCCCGTCTTCGCCTGAAGCCCGGGCGGTTCGGAGTTGGTGTCACCCGCCAGGCTCGATCCCTCGACGAGACAGAGGGCCAGAGCCGCGCCGAGACGGGCGAAGTGATGCCTTGGGTTCGTCATAGCGTCCTCAGGAATTCGACCAGCGCGGCTCGCTGTTCGACGCTCAGCTGGGAAGTCTTCCCCATGCGGTCGGCGTTGTGCTCGAGCAACGCCTCCAGGCTCTCCGCGCTGCCATCGTGGAAGTAGGGAGCCCGCTCGGCCAAGAAGGTGAGCGCTGGGATTTTGAACTCGAGCTCGGTCTCGGGATCGAAGCCGGGACGCGTCGGTAGCGCCGGCAACGGGAAGGTGCGGCGCAGCGTGTAGCCGTTCTCGGGAGGATGGCACTCGGCGCAACCGACCTCGGCACTCAGGAACAAGCGTCGGCCCTGCTCGAT
>DATIDO010000216.1:0-14000 GCA_035456245.1 Polyangiaceae bacterium | reverse complement strand
CTCGCAGCAGCCCCGCTCGTGGCCGCCTCGTAACGCAATGCCTCGAGTGCGAGCGCGCAGCTCTGCGCACCTTCGGCCAGCTCGGCAGCGAGCCCCGCCTCGCGCAGCGCCGCTGCCAAGTGGGCCCGCAACACGCCGCGGCCCTTCAGGCCCGTGGCGCGCTCGAGCGCGTCGTAGAGCGCCCGCTCCAGCTCACGCGTGGTCAGAGCCAAATCGCCGGCTCGCGCCGCATCGCGCGCGCTCTGCAAGGTAGCCCGCGGCGCCCGCGGCTGGCCGCTGCTGCGCTCCCCGCGCCGCCGCACCAGGCGCAGCGCGCCCACGCCCAGCCGCACCAGCAACGCCAGCAGCGGCGCCGCCAGCAAGAGCATCCAAGGGAACCTCGTCGCTCCGCTCGACGGCGCGACGAACGCGCTCAACGTGGGGCGCAGGGTCGGGGTGTGCGCAGTCGAATCCTTCGGCCCGGCGTCAGCGGCATCCGCCGTGGCCTGGCTGGCAACAGGGGCGTTCGGGTTCGCCTCCACCTCGAGCTCACCCAGAGCCGCACGCGCCACCTGATAGCTGGCCGACTGCGCCTCGTAGAAGGGCAACGTCACTTCACCCAGCTCGATGCGTCCGGGGTTCTTGGCGGAGAAGGCCAGCTGCACCGTACGCGAACCACGCAGCTTGCCGTCCTTCACGCTCGGGCCACCCGTGACCCGCGGTTCCTGCCACTCGATCCCCGGCAGACTGGGCAAAAGCACGCGCGAAGGCAGGTTGCCCGAGCCGCTGATCGTCACGGTCAGCTGCGAGTAGTCGCCCTGCTTCACCTTCTTCGGGTTCACGTCGGCTCGCAGCGTGAACTTGCCGACGTCACCGAGCAGGTAGCCGTCCGGGCGCCCGTCGACGGGCGGCTCGACGACTTCGATGGTTGTCGTGGGGCCCTTCACCTGGGTGCCGAAGCGGCTGCCGCGGGCGGGGTAAGACGGCCCCTGGATGATCACCTCCATGCCGCCCACGCTGAGCTTACCCGTGCGCAGCGGGACCAGGATCAGCTCGCGGAGCTTGGTGACGTACCAGGACTGGCCGTCGATCGTCGTGGAGTACGGTGGCTCCTCCTGCGAGTGTTCGACTACCACGTAGGAGAGAAAGTCGGCCGTGGTCGGCTCGGTGGGGCTCACCTCACGAAAGTTGCCGCGGCTACCGTAGGCCCAAATCTCCACGGTGAAGGGCTGGCCGACGACGACCTTTCTCTGGCTCGGCAGCACGCGCAAGAACGCCACGGAGTTTGGCGCATGCTCGACCTTGAGTCGCTCGGGCGCCTCGGGCGGCCCGGAGCGAAAGCTCGGATCCATGCGCGGATCGGGGAACGGAAAGCGCCCCCCGAACGGATCGAACGAGAAGGGATCGAGCGGATCACGATTGCGGCGATTCGTGTTGGAGCTGGCTGGGCCAACCGTGATTTCGATCGACTCACCCCGCAGCACCTGGTTGCCGACGTGGAAGCGCGCGGGCCCCACGACGAGCCGTCCTTCGGCCGTGGGCGTCACGTACCAGGTGGCGACGACGCTCGACTCCTGCGTCATGCTGAAGTTGTGCATGCGCATGGTGCGCTGGGTGCCGATGCTCGGACCCTGCGTGTCGGCCTTGCCCTTCACGTCCAACGCAGGCTGACTCGGCAGCTCGTCGCCGTCCTCTTGCACGGCCACCACGCGCACCACGACACGTTCGCCAACGGCCACCTGGCGGGCGCTCACCTCCGTGCGCAAGCTGGCAGCCGCCGCGGGCAAGCTCCAGACGAGGCAAACGAGCGCGGCGGCGAGGGAACGGGCCGTCACTTGTCCTCCATCGTGCTCCTGCCGATCCGCCCGACCGCGTGCTTCTTCGCCTGATCCTGCTGCAGGGTGGGCGCCTGCTCGAGCAGATCGAGGATGCGGTCGTCTTGGCTCACGGAGGGGCCAGGCTGGCCCTGCTGCGGTGCCCCGTCGGCCTGATTTCCGGACGGTTGAGGAGCTTGGCCGTCCTGCTTGTCGGACTGCTGGCCCGGCTGCTCCTTCGGGTCGCCCTTCTGATCGCCGTCCTTCGCGTCGGGCTGCTGGTCCTTCTGGTCGCCGTCCTTCGAATCGGGCTTCTGATCCTTCTGGTCGCCGTCCTTCGAATCGGGCTTCTGCTGATCGCCCTGCTGATCGTCCGGCTTCTGCTGATCCTGCTGATTCGGATCGGGCTGATCCTTCTGGTCTTTGTCGCCCTGCGACGGATCCTGGCTCGAGTTCTGCTGCTCGTCCTGCTTGTCCTTCTCCTCCTGCTCCTTCTTCTCTTTTTCGAGAGCGCGGCGCAGGGCGAAGGCACGATTGTGAGCCAGCTGGCGGCCGATCGGATCACCGGGGCCCTCGGCGGGCAAACCGGGAGCGAGCAACAGCCCGCGATCGTAGGCGCGCACCGCAGCGCGGTAGTCCTCGCGCGACGACTCCAAATTACCCATCAGGTAAAGTGCGCGCGCCCGAAGCTCGGCGGGGTGGAGCGTCTGCTCGGCGATGGGCCCCAAGAGCCGCAGACTGCACTCGATGCTCTCCTTCGCGCCCGCGGGAGCCTGCCCGGACCCGCTCTGACCGGGTGCATTGTGCCCGGGCGCGCTCTGGCCAGGCACGGTCTGGCCGGGCGCAGTCGGCGGCGCCAGCCCCGGCGGCAGAGTCAGTCCCCCTGGACCAGCCGTGCCGCTCGCACCCGCCTCCTTCGCGCCCCCGAGAGCCAGCGCCAAATCGAACGACGCATCACCGTACTTCTGCGCGCGCTCGCCGACCCCCAGCACGCCAGCCTCACAACGCCCGGTCTCCAGGTAGTTGGTGAGCAGCTCGGTGGCGGCGTCTCGCTCCCCGCGCTCCAAGGCCGCGATGGCCTCGTTCACCAGTGGGCTCTCGCGCTCGAACAATCGATCGACCGGCTCACAGCCGAGCGTCGAAAGCACCAGCAGCACGGCCGTCGCGCGCAGGCGCTTGGGGATGCGTTTGGCGCGCGCGCCTCGGGGCGGCTCGCTCGTGCGCCGGTGGACCTTGCTGGCGCCGATGAAGGCCTCGAGCACCAGCAGCACCACAGCCAAGCCGAGCGGATACTGGAACACGTCCGCGTAGACCGTCTCGACCCGCTCCGACAGCTCTTCCTTCATCAGGCGACGCAGCTCGTCGCCCATGGCGTCGACCCCCACCTCGCCCTGGGCCGCCTCGTGGAGGCGTCCGCCGCCGGCCTCGGCCACCGAGCGGAGCTGCGCTTCACCCTGCGCACTGAGCGAGGTCGTCAGCATGTTGCCGTCTGCGTCCTTGCGCATGCCGACCACCACACCGCGCTCGTCCATCTCGGGGATGGGCTCGGGACTGCGCCCGCCGATCTGAATCACCTCGACGCGAATGCCGGCCTTCTTGGCCTCGCGCGCCGCCTCGACGGGATCCCCTTCGAGATCCTCGCCATCGGTGACCAAGATCATCACCTTCTCGTGCTGCGCGCTGCGCGGGTCGCGCGCGAACAGCTCCTGGCCAGCCGTCAGCGCCAACGCGCTGGCCGTCCCGCCCACCGGCATGTCCCGGGGATCGAGCCCGCGGAAGAACTGCGCGATGGCTGGTCCGTCGCTGGTGAGCGGGAACGACATCGGCTCACCGGCGTAGGCCACCGCCCCGAGCCGCGCCCCGCCCAGCTTCTTCACCAGACGAGCCACCTCGATCTTCGCGCGCTCGATGCGCGAGGGACTCACGTCCCGCGCGTACATGCTCTTCGAATAGTCGAGCACCAAGACCACATCGAGGTTCGTGGCCGGCAGCACGCGGGTGCCGTGGCCATACTGGGGCTTGGCCGCCGCCACGAAGCAAAGCGCCACCGCCAGGCAGGTCAGGATGGCCTTGATGGTGCGCCGCAGCGCCGTCGGCCGCGTCAACAGCTCGTCGATGCGCGCCGGATCGGCGAAGCGCTGACGAGCCCGCGCCAGCCGCACGCCGCCGAGCGCCAGCAACGCCGCCACGACCAGCGACAAGCCCGTCCCCCACAGCCAGATGGCGTCCGCGAACCTCACGGGAACCTCCGCAGTAGACCGACGGCGAGCAGCGCCTCGAGCGCGATCAACAGGACCCCCGGCACGACGGCGTAGGGGAACAGATCTTCGTAGCTGGCGTGGGCTGCCTCGAACTCCGTCTTCTCCAGCTGGTCGAGCACCTCGTGCAGGCTGTCGCGCAGGCTCTTGGCGTCGGCGGCCACGTGCATGGTGCCGCCGGTGTCCTTGGCCAGCTTGGCCAGGAGCTCCGGGTTGACCGGGTAAGCAACCAGCTCGTAGCGCGGCTGCCCGAACAGTGTGGTGCCCGCGCGGACCTTGGCCGTCTCGCCTTCACCAATCTGGATGGTGTGGATGCGCGCCCCGACCAGGTTGGCCAGGTGCGCCGCGTACTCGGGCGCGATGGTGCCGCCCTTGTTGTCACCGTCGGTGAGCAAGACGATGGCCTTGCTCTTGGCCGAGCTCCGACGCAGCCGCGCCACCGAGGTCCCCAGCGCGTCGCCGATGGCGGTGCCGTTGGGGTCGATCAGGCTGAGCTCCATGCGGCTCACCAGCGTGTCGAGCAGCTGGTAGTCGAGGGTCGGCGGCGCCACGACGTAGGCGCTCTTGCCGAAGACCACGACGCCGATGCGGTCGGACTTGCGGTGACCGATGAAGTCCCGGAGCACCGCCTTGGCCGCGTCGAGGCGCGTGGGCAGGGTGCCAGCCGGCATCTTGCCGACGAAGCGCTCCAGCTCCTCCGGCAGGTTCTCCATCACGGCTTGCATCGAACCCGACAGATCGAGCGCCACCACCAGATCGATGCCCTGCTCTTCACTGACGGCCGGTGAGAGCAGGCTCACCGGGCGCGCCAGCGCCAAGATGCAAAAGCCGACGCCGACGGTGCGCAGCGCGCCCGGCAGATCCACCAGGTGTGCACGAAAGCCGCGCGGCCCGTCGAGCAGCGAGGCCACGCGGCCCAAGCGCAAGCGCGCGGAGCGGGCGTCGGCGCCATAGGTGGTGCGGTAGAGCAAGAGCGGGAGCAGGGCGAGGCCGTAGAGCCAGTAGGGCTCCTTCCAGTCGGCCGTACGCATGGCGCCAGCGCGGGCACCGAAGGCGTAGGCGGCGGCGAGGCCCGCGGCCAGGGCGAGCCAGAGCAACAGCAAGCTGGCGCGCTTCATGGGGCCCCCGCGGGCGCGGCGGTGGCCGGGCGTGGATCGAGGGTGGGGCTCGGCGTCGTGCGCTGCACGATCTGCCGCGTCTGCGTCATGGCGTCGCGGCATTCGTCCAGCTCCGGCAGGCGGCGCGCGAACTTCACGAGATCGGCTCGTTGCAGGATGGTGCGCACCTCCCTTTCGAACTCGAAGTGCGGCGCGCGGGCGGTCAGCTGCCGCAACGTCTCGTGGGTGGTCGACTCCAGCCCGTCGAAGCCGTAGCGGGCGCCCAGGTAGTCGCGCAGCGTGTCGGAGACGCGGTCCAGGTAGGCCTCGTACTGCTCCCGATCGAGCAGACCCTCGCCATCGAGCGTCGTGAGCGCGGCGAGCGCGGCCTCCCACGGCGGCACCACGCGCACCGGCTTCTGCCGCTTCTTCCAGCGCGCCCGCGCCCGCTTCAGGGCCCAGAGCGCGAGCAGGATCAGCGGCAGAGCCGCCAAGGCACCCAGCGTGACGTCGCGCGCCGTGACCCAGACTTCACGCTGGGGCCGCGGCTCCGGATCGGGCTTCGCCGGAGCGTTCGGCGAGTTCGCCAGCGCGTCCTCGACGATCAGCGTGTGAGGGCTGGTGCACAGCTCCTCCAGCTTGCCCGACGCCCTCGCCACGGCGATCGGCAAGGCGGGCAGGTGCAGCTCCACTCGGCCCGGCTCGGGAGGCAGCGGGACGAAGGGGATGCGGATGGTGGTGACGACGCGCTCGGCGTCCTCGCCGCTCGCCCGAACGACACTGGGCTGCACCGCGCTCTGCGGGGCCGGCCAGCGGAAGTGGGCCGCTACCAGCTCCTTGCCTTCGGCGCTGTCCTCCGTGAGCTGCAGACCAGCCGGCAACACCGCCTCACCGGGCAGGTGCCGAATCTCGAGCGTCAGCTCGGCGACGTGGCCGGCCGTGGCGCGATCGGGGAACTTCTCGACCAGCTGGGGCCGCTCGGCGGCGGAGAAGGTCTCGGTGCAGGTCACCGGTGGGCCTTTCGCGCGCGGCGCGCGAACAAGTCACGCAATGGCCGCATGTAGGAGCGGTCGGTGGCGACCGTCGCGGTGTCCAGGCCCAAGCGACGGAAGTCGTGGAGCTGGGCGGCGCGCAGCTTCTGGTAGGCGGCCTGGTAGTGGTCGCGCACCTTTTTGCTCGACGTGTCGACCAGCACGTCCTCGCCGGTCTCCAAGTCTTCGAAGCGCGCCAGGCCCACGTCGGGGAGCGTGGCGTCACGCGGATCGGTCAGGACAATCGGGATCACGTCGTGCTTGGCGGCAGCCAGCGCCAGGCTGCGCTCGTAGCCGCTGGCGAAGAAGTCGCTGATGACGAAGGCCACGCTGCGCCGCTTGGCGACGTGCAGCAACGTCTCGAGGCCGGCGGCCAGATCGGTGCCTCCGCGGCGCGGCGACAGCTCCAGGATCTCACGGAGCACGCGCAGGCCGTGCTTCTTGCCCTTCTGTGGCGGGACCACCTTCTCGACCTCGTCGCTGGTGGCGATCAGCCCCACGCGGTCCCCGTGCGAGATGGCAGAGAACGCGCAGACCGCGGCGATCTCCGCCGCCAGGTGGCGCTTCACCAAGCTGCTGGTGCCGAAGGCGCCGCTGCGCGACACGTCGATCAGCAGCATGACCGTCATCTCGCGCTCTTCGGTGAAGACCTTGATGAACGGCTCGTTCATGCGCGCGCTGACGTTCCAGTCGATGGCGCGCACGTCGTCGCCGCTCTGGTACGGGCGCACCTCTTGGAACGCCAAGCCCTGACCCTTGATCACGGACTTGTAGTTGCCGGAGAGCTGCTGCTCGTTGGCCAACCGCGCCGAGGTGATCTCGAGCTTCTTCAGCGCGCGGAGGAGTTCCTTTGGAATCAAGGGCACCTCGCAGCCGGGCTCAGGGAACTTCGACGACCTCGAACACGCGGCGCACCACGTCTTCGGCGGTTACTTCTTCGGCCTCGGCCTCGTAGCTGAGCACCATGCGGTGGCGCAGGACGTCGGGGCCGATGGCCTTCACGTCCTCGGGCGTGACGTAGCCGCGATGACGCAAGAAGGCGTGCGCGCGGGCGGCCATGTTCAGCGCGATGCTGGCGCGCGGAGAGGCGCCGTACTCGATCAGCGGAGCCAGATCGGACAGCCCCTGCTTCTCCGGTTCGCGCGTGGCGAACACCACGTCCACGATGTAGTTCTTGACCCGATCGTCGACGTAGATGTCACGGACGATCTGCCGGGCCTCGAGCAGCTTCTCCGGGCCGGCCAGGGCCTGCACCCGGGCGCCGACGGGAGCGGTCATGCGCTCCATGATCTTCAGCTCTTCGTCGCGGGTGGGGTAGCCGACCTTCACCATCAGCATGAAGCGATCCATCTGCGCTTCGGGCAGCGGATAGGTGCCCTCCTGCTCGATGGGGTTCTGGGTAGCGAGCACCACGAACGGATCGGGCAGCGGGTAGGTCCTGTCGCCGATGGTGACCTGGCGCTCCTGCATGGCCTCGAGCAGCGCGCTCTGCACCTTGGCGGGAGCGCGGTTGATCTCGTCGGCCAGGACCAAGTTGGCGAAGACCGGCCCCAGCTTGCTGGTGAACTCACCGGTTTGCTGGCTGTAGATCGTGGTGCCCACGACGTCGGCCGGCAGTAGGTCGGGGGTGAACTGGATGCGCGAGAACTTGGCGCTGATGGCGTCGCAGACGGTGCGGACGGTCAGCGTCTTGGCCAGACCAGGCACGCCTTCCAGCAGGATGTGGCCACCGGTCAGCAACCCGATCAGGATGCGCTCGACCATGTGAGCCTGGCCCACCACCACCTTGCCGATCTCGGTTTGCAGATCGTCGAGGAAGGCGCTCTCCCGCGCCACGATTTCTCCCATCGCACGAACGTCTTGCATGTCTTTCCTGAGCTGGTTCGGGGGCTGCCCCGACGGGCCGGGGACATTACACCAAAATGCCGGCCTGCGAGGCCGACAACCGCTGTGTGCCGCCCTTTCTTCCCGACGGCTCACAGGCTTGTCATGCTGGCCCGGCCATGAAGGCCTACGTCGGTACCAGCGGTTTCAGCTACCCCGGCTGGAAGGGAATTTTCTACCCGCCCCGCCTCAAGAACGCCGACATGCTCGGCTACTACGCGTCGCGCCTGGCCAGCGTCGAACTGAACAACAGCTTCTACCGTCTGCCGACCGAAGCGGCCTTCGCTGGTTGGGCCGCCCAGGTCCCCGCGGGCTTCCGCTTCGCCGTGAAGGCGCCGCAGCGCATCACCCACCACAAGCGCTTCGTCGAGGTGACCGAGCCGATGGTCGAGTTCCACTCGCGAGCCGCTCACCTCGGTGACGCCCTGGGACCCTTGCTCTTCCAATTGCCTCCGAACTTCCGCGCCGACTGGGCACGACTCGATCACTTCTTGGAGTCGACTCACCAGTTGCCCGGCGCGCGCTGCGCCGTCGAGTTCCGTCACGCATCCTGGTTCGTGGAGGACACGTACGCCCGCTTGCGTGAGCATGGGGTGGCACTGGTGGGTGGAGACTTGGACGAGGCCGATCGCGATCCGCCGCTCGTTCGCACCGCGGATTTCGCCTACCTGCGCTTGCGTCGACCAGCCTACGAAGACGCCGATTTGGTAGCCTGGGCGCGCAAGATGTCGGACCTCGGGGTGGCCGAGCTGCACGTCTATTTCAAGCACGAAGATCAGGGTCCCAGCTATTCCGAGAAGCTGCTGGCGCAGCTCGGCTGAGGGTCGCGCCGGCGCGGAAATCGTCTGGGCGGGGGCGAATTTCGTTGACTGGAAATCTGGGTGCGCGCGCTCGATGGCGCGCGGTGCGCTGATTTTTGGTGTTTGCTGCGCGTAGGGCGCGTTGTGTCGCGTGATGGCGTCGCGGAGATCATTTTCGTCGAGCGGGTGCGCGTTCGCTCGTTGGTGAGGCGCTGAGAGGGGCGAAATTTCCAGGTGTAGGGTGCCGACATGGGCTCTCTCGCATCGGTGTCGGACGACGAATTGGTAGCAGGCATCTGCGCGCTCGAAGCGCATCAGCGCAGCACGATGGCTGCGATCATCGAGCATCTCGTCGAGATGGAGCGGCGACGGTTGCATCTGCGTTTGGGCTACTCGTCGCTCTACGAGTACTGCCTGAAGGCGCTCGGGCTGAGCGAGGACGAGGCCTATCGGCGGATGACATGCGCTCGTTTGGCCGCGCGGTATCCTGAAATCGTTGCGCGGCTGGCGCGCGGGGAGCTGAGTTTGACCACGGTGACGATGCTGAAGCCGCATTGGTCGGCGGAGTCAGCTGCGGAGCTGCTCGAAATGGCGGCGGGAGTCAGCAAGCGCGAGTTGGAAAAGCGGCTGGCAGCGAGGTTTCCGGAGCGGCCGCGACCGGATGTGTTGGAGCGCGGGAGGACGCGGCCAACAGGGGCCGAGCGCTGGCGAGTAGAGGCCGAGGTCGGCGAATCGACTCGGGACCTGCTGGAGCGAGCGCTCGACCTGATGATGCACACGAACCCTGAGCGAGCGCTCGAGCCGGTGCTGGAGAAGGCGCTTGGTTTGCTGGTCGCCAAGCTCGAGAAGGAGAAGCGCGCGAAGGCCAAACGACCTCGGCCGCCCACGACTCCACGCACACCGACTTCCGCGCCGGCGCGACCGGCCCGCTCCAAAGCCCGCCCCGCCATTCCCCGAGCCACGGTGCGCGCCACCTACCAACGCGACGACGAATGCTGCTCCTTCGTCGCTCCCGACGGCCGACGCTGCGAGCAGCGACACTTCCTCGAACTCGATCACCGCACGCCGTGGGCGCTCACACGGAATCACTCACCAGAGAACCTCCGAGTCCTCTGTCGCGCCCACAATCGCCTGCTGGCAGAGACTTGGTTCGGCGCCTGAGGGCACGCGCTGACGCGCTTGGCCCCACGGAGCCTTCGAGCGCCGACGCGCTTGGCCCCACGGAGCCTTCGAGCGCTGACGCGCTTGGCCCTATCGACGCTTCAGGCACCGACGCGCTTGGCCCTATCGACGCTTCAAGCGCTGACGCGCTTGAAGATGACCGTCGAGTTGGTGCCGCCGAAGCCGAACGAGTTGTTCATGACGGCCTGAACCTGACGCTCCTGAGCGCGGTGGGGCACCAGGTTGAGACCTGCCGCCTCGTCGATCGGATTGTCGAGGTTGATGGTGGGCGGCAGGATGCCGGTGAGCATCGCCTGGATACAGAACACGCTCTCCAGAGCGCCGGCGGCGCCGAGCAAGTGGCCCGTCATGCTCTTGGTGCTGGAGATGGCCAGCGCCGAGGTGGCGTGATCACCGAAAACCTTGCGAGCGGCCAACAGCTCGTTCACGTCACCCACGCCGGTCGAGGTGGCGTGCGCGTTGACGTAGCCGATGTCGCTCGGCGAGAGGCCTGCGTTGCGCAGAGCCATCTTCATCGAACGCTGCGCGCCCTCGCCCTCGGGCGCCGGGGACGTCAGGTGGTAGGCGTCCGCCGTCGTGCCGTAGCCTGCGACCTCACAGAGGATGCGGGCTCCGCGCTTCTTGGCTGCCTCGTACTCCTCCAGCATCAGCATGGCGGAGCCCTCGGCGATCACGAAGCCGTCGCGATCGCGATCCCAGGGACGGCTCGCCTTCTCGGGCTCGTCGTTGCGGGTGGAGAGCGCGCGCATCTGCGCGAAGCCGCCCACGCCCAGACCGGTCACCGTGGCCTCGGCGCCACCTGCGAGGCAGGCGTCGAGCTCACCCAAACGGATGGCGCGCGTGGCCTCGCCGATGGCGTGTGCGCCCGAAGCACAGGCGCTGGTGGTCGTGAAGCTCGAGCCCTTGTAGCCGAAGCGCATGCTCAGCTGACCGGGCGCGAGGTTCGAGATCACCGCCGGGATGAAGTAGGGCGAGATCTTGCGCGGGCCCTTCTCGAACAGCGTGCGCGCGGTCGCCTCGAGCAGCGGCAGGCCACCGAGGCCCACGCCGATGATCGTGCCGACCATCTCCTTCTGCTCTTCGGTCGGCTCGAAGCCGGACGACTTCACGGCCTCGTCCGCCGCCGCGATGGCGTAGTGGATGAAGGTGTCACCCTCCTTGATGCGCTTCTTCTCGATGTACTTCTCGGGGTCGAAGCCCTTCACCTCGCCGGCGAACTTCACCTGGTAGTCGCTGGCGTCGAAGTGGGTGATGGGGGCGATGCCGCTCTTGCCGTGAATCAGGGCGTCCCAGCTCTGGGCCACATCCAGTCCGCAGGGGTTGACCGCACCAATGCCCGTAACGACGACTCTGCGCATACTTTTTTCTCGGGGGGCCCCGTGTGTCCGGGGAATAGGCACCTAGCGCCCGCGGCGGGATCGGTAAAGCCGCCTCCCGCCCGCCTCCAAATTCACGGGAATTTTGGGTGCAGGGCCCCGCATTTGATATGCGACAGGGCAATGAATTCGCGTGCTTCGGCACTTCCGGAGTTCTACCCTCAGGATGCCCCGCCATTTCCCATGCCTCGACGCCGTCGCCCCTCCCTCCGGGGGTTCTCCCTCCGGCCCAGCCCGCACGTCGGCGAGCGGGTGGGTGAGTATCATGTGATCGAGGGTTTTCTGGGCAAAGGTGGCACGGCCAATGTGTTCCTGGCCCGCGACCAACGCAGCCACGAGCTGGTCGTGCTCAAGCGCATGAACGCTCACTCGGCGGCGGTCCCGGAGCTGCGACAGCGCTTCGTCCTGGAGGCTCGGGCGCTCGAGAGCGTCCAACACCCCGCCGTGATCCGGGTCATGGGCATCGAGGAGCCGCCCGACGAGCCGCCGTGGATGTGGCTGGAGGCCCTGAAGGGGGAGTCGCTCGGCGAGTACCTGGCCCGCAACGAGCGGCTCGATCCCGAGCTCGCCCTGCGCCTCGCGCGGGAGGCGGCCCACGCCTTGGAGGCCGTGCACGAGGTCGGCATCGTCCACCGCGACGTGAAGCCCGACAATCTGTTCTTGGTCGGGCCTCAGGGCGACCCGGACCACCTGAAGGTGCTGGACTTCGGTATGGCACGCATGCCGGACGAGGAGCACGACGAGAGCTCGACCAGCATCCTCGGAACCGCCCAATACATGGCGCCCGAGCAGATCTTGGTGGAGCCGGTGGATGGCCGCTCCGACGTGTATGCGCTGGGCGTGGTGCTGTTCCGCATGGTGACCGGCCACCTGCCCTTCGACGCTCACAACCCGGGCGATCTGCTGCGCCACCAGCTGTTCAGCCCGGTGCCGCCGCCCAGCTGGCTGGTCGACGATCTGCCCCCGGGCTTGGAGGAGCTGATCCTACGCGCCACGCGCAAGAACCCCCGCCACCGCTACGCCTCGATGCGCGAGCTGGGCTCGGCACTGGACGTGCTGGTGGGCATCGTGTCGTCGGTCATCAACGAGGCGGAGCTGGCGAGCCACCCGGCCTGGCCCCTACTCGATGCCGAGCCGCCTCACGATGCGTACGAACCCGTGACCGAGAAGGGCTTGCACGCCGCGCGAGTGCTTGCGAAAGAGTTCGGCATCTACGCCCACGGCGCGCCGCGCACGAGCACCGCGCAGCCGACCGATCCAGACGCCGCCAACTGACGCCTCGACGCGCCCCGACAGCTCCCAGGAACTCGCTTCCGCAGAAGACTCCCATGATCCAATTCCGCACCGCCCGCCCCCTGTTCGCCCTGGCCCTCTTGGCCGCCGTCGCCGCCTGTGGTGGCGCTCAGCCCCCCTCCACCGTGGAGTCGCCCGAAAGCGCGCAGCCACCGACCGAAGGTAGCCCGGCTCCCGCCGAGCAGGTCCCGGGCGACGAGAAGAAGTCCGAGGAACCGACGGCGCCTGCCGAAGCCAAGCGTCCCAAGTTCGACGAGCTGAAGCCGGGCGAGAAGATGGCCTTCATGAAGAACGAGGTCCTGCCGAAGATGAAGAAGGTCTTCCAGGACAGCGGCGACGACGAGTTCACCGACATCTCCTGCAAGACCTGCCACGGCAGCCGCGCCAGCAAGGGTGACTTCGAGATGCCCAACGCCGAGCTGCCGGTCCTCGACTTCGCCGACGGTCTGGCCGACGAGAAGAAGGCCCACCCGAAGATGACCCAGTACATGATCGACGTGATCACGCCCGAAATGGCCAAGCTGCTGGGCGAGGAGCACTACGATCCCGCCACCGGCAAGGGCTTCGGCTGCACCGGCTGTCACACCGCCAAGAAGTGAGGCCCTGGCCAGGCCCGACAGTTGGTCTGTGGTGACCAATCACCCCGGCCATCGGCCTGAAAGCACGAAGCAAAGCGCTACCGTGGCCCAATTGCCTTCCAATGTCGTTTGGGGGCAGCCTTGCCTCATGCTTGGTCGCAATTGGCTGGTCCCGGTGACCCTGGGAGCCTTGATTTGGTCGTGCAGCCCGCGCGGGGAACTCGGCCTGGCCGACTCCAGCAGTGAGGACAATGGCGCGGACGGTGGCGGAGAGCCGGGCAGCTCGGCGTCCTTGCACCTGGAGAGTTCTACCCCCGGTCAGGACTCTTCGGACGCCGACCCGAATGGACCCCTCGAACTGACGTTCAACGCCGAGTTGGAGGAAGGAAGCCTCGAGGCAGCCGAGGTGACGCTCACGCTCGACGGGCGCACCGTGGATGGAGCAGCCACCATCGACGGGACGGTTCTGCGCTTCGATCCTGCTGAGCCGCTCTGGCTTCTGGGCGACTATGAGCTGAAGGTCGGTCAGCAGCTGCGCTCTGCCGATGCGAGCCTCGGCGAGGCACTGACATTGCGTTTTCGGGTGCGAGATGGCGCGCTCCGTGCTGTCGAGCCGTTGGTGGAACCGGGATCGGGCTACGTGGGCGCCCCGTCGATCGCCGTTTCGGCGAATGTAGCGGCTCTACACGGCCCCGGACGGACTCTACG
>DATIDO010000215.1:0-8830 GCA_035456245.1 Polyangiaceae bacterium | reverse complement strand
GGCGGCGGCGCCGGTGGCGGCGGCGCGCACTCGCATTGAGGGGCGCTCGTAGGACCCTCGCAGGGGTCGACGCCCGCAGGGGTCGACGCTGATGAGGTCGCTGAACGGAGCCATCTCCGGCTCGATTTTTCGAGTTGATCTCGGGGGGCCCCACCTTCTTCGGGGGGAGGAGGGTGGGGGGCTCACCCGGACAGGAAATGACCGGGGACTCGGGGCCCGACTGGCCCGGCCCAGGGTCACTGATAAGATGTTCAGTGATGGCCCTGCCCGCACACATCCTGGAGCGTCTCCCGCAGGATTTACGCAGAAATTCGCTGATCCGGAGCGCCAGTAGCCTGCTGCCGGGACAGCAGCAGCTGGATGGGCAGCAGCTGGGACAGCTACGGGCTGGGCGGCTCGCCGAGCGGCTGGCCGCTGGGGAGCTCCTCCCTGGTGCCGTCGTGGAGTGGGTGCAGGAGAGCCGGGGGGCTGGAGCGACCAGCTTGGCGCTGATGGCGTGTCGGCGCGCTCAAGAGCGGGGGGGCGCGGCAGCCTTCGTCGATCCGTCTCGCTCTCTGCACGCGCCGGCGTTGATCGGTCTGGGACTCGATCCGTCACGGCTCCTCGTCGTGGAGCCACGACTCGAGCACCTGGGGCGCGTCGCGGTTCGTCTGGCCGAGTCGCGGCTGTTCGCCGTGGTGGTGATCGATACATCGGACACGGCTGGCTTCTCGTCGGATGTTTCTCCCACGACTTCGACTGCCTGGGCGCGGGTGGTACGTCGCTTGGTTTCGAGCGTAGAGAATACCTCGAACACGGTCGTGCTCTTGAGTGGTCGGGAGCAACGCAGCGCGCTGCCTTTGCCGGTGCAGCAGCGAGTCGAACTCCGCCGGACCGCTGCGGGTCGACTGGCGCTGCGGCTGACGAAGAATCGGGGTGGTGGGCCCGAGGAGCCTTCATCGATGATTTGGCCGAATTTCTCGCGCAGCGGCGCTCACTTTCGGGGGGGCTCGGAGCGTTTCGGAGAACGGCGCTCGGAGGTGGGGCAGTGTTTGGAGGTAGGACAGCGCCTGGAGAAAGAGCTGCGCAGCGTGGAGGCGCATGTCGCGTGAGGCCCAGGGGCTGAGCGCAGGGCGACGGATCCTGGCGCTCGTACTCCCCGAGCTGCTCTGTGAGTTGGCACAGCAGCGTGAGTTGGTCCCGCGGCGTGAGTCGACACAGCAGCGTGAATTGACACAGCGGCGTGAATTGGCACCGCAGCGTGTCTTGGCGGCCTCGCGCGCTGACGTCGGAGCGCGGGCTGGCTGGGCCGTCGTATTGCGCTCGGTGAGCGCAGGCAGCTCCGAGCTGGAGGTGACGGAGCGCTTGGCTGCGGTGGATGAAGAGGCGCGCAAGAGAGGGCTGCGGAAGGGCCAGACCGTAGCCGAGGCACGGGCCGAGGCGCGCGGGGTGCGGATCGCAGCGGTGAGCCAGGAGAGCCGGGCTCAGGCGTTGCTGGCGATTGCCGAGGTGGCAAGTCGCTTCGGAAATTCGGTGAGTCTGTTGGGCTCGGGTGAGGGAGCAGCGCATGAAGGCGCTGCGCACGACGGAGCAGCGCATGAAGGTGCTGCGCACGACGGCGAGACCGTGTGGCTCGACGTGAGCGGGTCGGGTGAACTCTTCGGGGGCGAGCAGGCCTTGCTCGACGACCTGCGCGAGAGGGTGCGGTTGCTCGGGCACGAGTCGCGGGCGGCGATCGCGCCGGGTCCCGTCTGGGCCCAGGCTTGGGCCCGGTTCGGTCCCCGCGCTTCGATGTCGCTCCAGGCCGAAGAGATCGCGCGCTCGCTCGACCAGCTGCCGCTCCTGGCACTTCCCATGTTGGCCGTCCGGGCCTCGTGGTTCGCGCAGTTGGGCTTGCTCACTCTCGATCAGCTGCGCGAGCTACCGCCAGCGGCCCTCGCGGCGCGCCTGGGCTCGTCGGCAGGCCGGTTGCTCGAGCTGTTGAGAGGGGAAGATCCGGCCCCGCTCGAGCCCCTGACTTTCCCTCGCGAGCTGGAGGAGTCCCAGAGTTGGGACGAGGGCAGCGTCGATCGTTCGGTGTTGCTGTTCGTTCTGCACGGCCTACTGGCTCGGCTCAGCGCTCGCCTGGAGGCGCGAGGAGAAGCGCTCGGTCGTCTCGAAATCGAGCTGGTTCGTGAGCTGGACTCTTCGACACGGGGTTCGCGCACCGTATCGCTCATTTTCGACTCGCCCGTACCACTCTGGCGAGAAGGGGATCTGGAGCGCCTCGTTCACAGTCGGCTCGAGCGCTTCGAGTCGGGGGCGCCGTTACTGGGGGTGCGGTCGTTGGCCAGCCGCTTGGCTCCACGTAGCGAGCGGCAGCTCGGCTTGTCGACGGAAGAGCGCTCGTCCCAGGACTTCGAGAGCGGCATGCCGCTGTTGATTGCCGAGCTGGAAGCCGACGTAGGCGAACGCCAGGTGGGCCTGTTGGAGTGGGTGGATCACGCTCGGCCCGAGGCGCGCAGTCGATTGAAGCGCTGGTCGCTGGCGGCGACAGCCAGGAAAAAGAAGCCGATTTCCAGCGGGGCTCCGGCGATTCGTGAGCTGGATCGGATCACGCGGCTCTTTCAGCCGGCGCTCGAGCTGTCGGTCGCGCTCCAGCTCGGCAACCAGTTCGTCTGGGCGCAGCGCTTGTTCGTCATCGAAAAATTGCGACCGAGCGAGCGGCTGGCCGGTGTCGAGTGGTGGACGGAGCAGTCCACGGATCGTGAGTACTGGTGGGCATGGCTCTCGACCGAGAGCCGCGAACACGGGGTCGAGGCCTTGCTTTACGTCGAGCCCAGAACGGGGCGTCGCTTCTTGCAAGGGATCCGTGATTGATGCACGCGCGAGCCGCTCGGGGAACGGGTTCGTCGAGCTCTTGGCTCGCTCCTGCTTCTCTTTCCTCCGCGGAGCTTCCCAGCCCGAAGAGTTGATCGAGCACGCCGCCAAGCTGGGTTTGGGGGGCCTGGGGCTGGTCGATCTGGATGGGCTTTACGGAATGGTTCGAGGCTTTCGGCGGCATCTAGAGCTATTCCCGCCTTTGGCGGGAGAGCTATTCCCGCCTTCGACGGGAGAGCTATTTCCGCCCGAGGCAGGCGAGCCCGCCATGCGCTACCACGTAGGGGCCGAGCTCAGCCTCGCTTCTTCGCGCAGCGCCCGTGGAGCCCGCGAACGGCGGGAGGAGTTCGCGACCCTCACCGTGGGCCTCCTGGTGCAGAATCCGCGAGGTTACGCCAACCTGTGCCGGCTGCTCTCGCTCGCCCACGAAGATCGCGAACGCGCTCGGGCCTGCTGCGAGAGCGCGTGGTTGGCGGAGCACTCCGAAGGGCTCTTTGCGCTCCTGATCCCGCCGGTGCGCCCCAGCGCGCTCGACGAGGAGGACGTGCGCGAGCTGGTCGAGGTGCTGGGGTCGGCGTTCGAGGGGCGAGTGGCCACGGTGATCTATCGACATCGCGACGGCTTCGATCGAGAGCGAGAGGAGTGGGCGCGCACCTGGGGTGGGCGCTGGCCCTTCGTGGCCTCGGCGCGCCCCAGCTACCACGAGCCACTGCGCAAGCCGCTCGCCGACGTGGTGCATTGCATTCGACGCGGGCTCACCCTGGAGGGCGCGGGTTCGGAGCTGGATGGCTCCGGGGAGCGCTATTTGAAGGGCCCGGCGCAGATGCGTCGGGAGTTCGCCGATCACCCCGAGTGGCTGGAAGAGAGCGAACGCATCGCGGCCACTCTCCGCTTTCACCCCAAGCAGCTGAACTATCGCTTCCCTTGTCGGCTCGAACCCGGGCAGAGCGCCGACGCGCGTCTGAGGCAGTTGGTCGAGGAAGGGACGCGGCGTCACTTTCCCCGAGGGACCCCCGAGTGGCTGAGCCAACGCATCGAGAAGGAGCTGGCCATCATCGAGCAGGTCGACGTGGCGCCCTACTTCTTGTCGACCCGGGAGGTGATCGAGATCGCGCGGGAGCGAGGCATCCTGTGTCAGGGGCGGGGCAGCGCCGCCAACAGCGCGATCTGCTACCTGCTCGACATCACCGCCATCCCGCCCGAGAGCCACCGGCTGTTCGAGCGCTTCTTGAGCCCCGAACGCCGAGAACCACCGGACATCGACATCGATTTCGAGCACGAACGCCGCGAGGAAGTGATCCAGGAGCTGTATCGCCGCCATGGGCGCGAGCGCGCTGCCATGGTGTCCGAGGTCATCAGCTATCGGACCAAGAGCGCGCTGCGTGACGTGGCCAAGGTGTTCGGTCTCGGCGTGGAGCAGATCGAACGGCTGAGCGAGAGCATGACGGCATCCAGCGACGACGACGAGCGCAAAGAGCGCGCGCTCGAACGGCGTGGCTTCTCACTCGAGGATCCGCGGCTGCGCCAGGTGGTGGCCCTGGCCAACCGGCTGCGCGGGTTTCCTCGTCACCTGTCCATTCATGTCGGCGGGTTCGTGCTGTCGGCCGAGCCTCTCTACGCGGTGGCCCCCATCGAGGCGGCGCGCATGAAGGATCGAACCGTCATCCCCTGGGACAAGGACGACATCGATACGCTGGGCTTCTACAAGGTCGACGTGCTCGGTCTGGGCATGCTGACTGCCGTGCGCAAGGCGCTGTGCTCGGTTCATGCAGCGGGCGGGCTGCGGCGAGAGGACGGCTTCGAGCCCCTGGGAGGCCCGAGCCCGCTCGAGCTGATGAAGCGGATCCCCGAGGGCGACGAGACCACCTACGACATGGTCTGTCGCGCCGACACCGTGGGAGTCTTTCAGATCGAGAGCCGCGCCCAGATGTCGATGCTGCCGCGCCTGCGTCCGCGTGAGTACTACGATTTGGTCATCCAGGTCGCCATCGTGAGGCCGGGGCCGATCCAAGGTGGCATGGTGCATCCTTACCTGCGCCGCCGTCGCGGCGAGGAGTCGAGCGAACCTCCTCACCCGCTGCTGCACGACATCCTCTCGCGCACCTTGGGGGTCCCGCTCTTCCAGGAGCAGGTGATGCAAATCGCCATCACCGGCGCCGGCTACACGGGGGGCGAAGCCGATCAGCTGCGCCGCGACATGGCCGCCTGGAAGAAGCACGGGCGCCTGTGGGATCATCGCGAGCGGTTGCTCGAAGGCTTCGCCGCGCGAGGCATCGCCACGCGCTTCGGCGAGGCGCTGTTCGAGCAAATCCAGGGCTTTGCCGAGTATGGCTTTCCCGAGAGCCACGCTGCGTCTTTTGCGCTGATTGTCTACGCGTCGTCCTGGCTCAAGGCGCACTATCCCGCGCACTTCACCTGCGCGCTGCTCAATTCGCAGCCGCTCGGCTTCTATGCTCCCACCAGCTTGGTGCGGGACGCGCAGAAGCACGGCGTGCTCGTTCACGACACCTGCGTCGTCGAGAGCAGCTGGGACTCGACGCTGGGCGCGGACGGCTCTTTGCGGCTCGGGCTCCGCTCGATCAAAGGCTTGGGGGAGCAACCAGGGCGGCGCATCGAGCAGGTGAGGGCAGACGGTCCCTTCGTTTCGCTGGATGATTTCGCGCGACGTACCGGACTGGCCAAGGACGAGCTGGCAGCGCTGGCCCGCGCGGGTGCGCTGGCGGTGTTGAGCGGAGATCGTCGACGCGCCCTCTGGAAGTTGGAGGCGCCACGGACTGGAGGCTTGTTCGAGCGGCTCGAGTCGCAGGAGCCCGAGGTGAACCTCGCGCCGCTGCGCCCGGTCGAGCAGCTGGTGCTCGATTACGCGCAGAAGGGCCTGTCGGTGTCGGATCACCCGCTGCGCTACTACCGGCGCCGCCTGTCGAAGCGGGGCGCTGTGCGGGCGGCGGATCTGCCGTACCTACCCGGGGGACGCCGGGTGGAGGTCGCAGGCCTGGTGCTTCACCGTCAACGTCCAGCGACGGCGAGCGGCGTGGTCTTCGTCTCGCTCGAGGACGAGACGGGGATCGTCAACCTCATCCTGCGCCCGGACGTGTTCGACGCGTACGAGGACGTGGTTTGCCGGTCGGCGCTGTTGTTGGTCGAGGGAGTGATCGAAAGGGACGCTCGGGTGCCCGTGCCGCGCCAGGGCGAGGGAGTTCGAGAGGTGGCCGTCATCCACGTGTTGGCCCAGCGCATCGAGGCGTTGGCCTCCTTGCGTCGACGCGCCGAGGCGGTCGGGGCCAGCCCATCCGCCCAGAATCCGCAGGGTTCGGCGTCGGGAGACGAGCAGGAACTCTTCGCTCGTCTGTCGCGCAATTTTCACTGAAGCGGCCGGAAGCCGAGCTCAGCGCGCCTCGGCCAGCTCACGCAGCCGCTGCAGACCCTTCTCGAAATCCTTGCCGATCAGCTTGTCCATGTCGACGAACAGCGTGAACACCTTGTTGAACAGGGTGTTCTTTCCCGTCATCGACCAGATCACCCGCGTCGAGCCCGTCTTCTCGCTCAGCTCGAAATTCGCGACGTTCTTGGCGGCGAAGGGCGCGATGAACTCGAGTGACAGCACGACAGTCTGGGGGGAGCGGCTCTCGACGATCTCCATCCGACCCTCGCCGACGTTTCGGTGAGCGCTCTTCCAGCCGTACCGAGCACCGACGCCTGCGGCGGGGCCTTCGTACGTCCGCTCGAGGGCGGGATCCAAGCCCTCCCATGGCGACCAGCCCTGCCAAGCGCGTAGTTCGTCAATCAGTGGGAAAACGACCGTGGCCGGTCGCGGGATGGTGATTTCTCGCTGGTAGCGAAACGAGTCGGGCCGACGCGAGACCACGACCCACAGACCCACCACGACAGCGACGATGACGACCAGAACGACGATCATGTGACTCCCCCCCTGGCGAAATACAGCTGCTCCGCTGGCTCGTCGAGTCCGACCGCGGCCGGGCCGAACCGCTGCCGCCCGAGGAGTGACTCGTGATAAAAGGGGCCATGCGCATCCACGTCCTCCAGCACGTGCCCTTCGAGACCCCGGCCGCCATCGAGTACTGGCTCCAAGCTCGTGGCGCGCGCGTGAGCACGACACGCTTCTTCGAGGACGCCAGCCTGCCTGCGCTCGACGACATCGATGGCGTCATCGCGCTGGGCGGGCCGATGAGCGTCAACGACGAGGCCGAGCTGCCCTGGCTGGTGGCCGAGAAGGCGTTCGTTCGCCAGGCCGTAGCCGCAGGAAAGGGCGTGCTCGGGCTTTGTCTGGGAGCTCAGCTGATCGCCAGCGCCCACGGCGCTGCGGTTCGACCCGGCCCTCACAAAGAGGTCGGCTGGTTCCCGATCGAGGGCCTTCGCAACGAAGGCGGCTTCGAGTTCCCTCCCGCGCTCACCGTCTTTCACTGGCACGGCGAAACCTTCGAGCTGCCGGTCGGAGCTCGCCACCTCGCGCGCAGCGCCGGCTGTGAGAATCAAGCGTTTCAGCTCGGCGCGCGCACCGTGGGCCTGCAGTTTCATCTCGAGATGCTCGAGCCCAACATCGAGAGGTTGGTCGAGAACTGCCGCGAAGATTTGACGCCAGGCCGCTACGTCTCCCACGAGGGCGACATGCTCGCGGACTACCTGCGCTACGGGCCCGATGCGGGGATCTGGTTGAATCGCCTGCTCGACTACCTGTGGCCCCAGGTTTCCGCATGAAATGGGGCCCCGGCGCGGCTGAGCCCAGCTCGGCCCGCCCGAGCCAGCGAGTGAGCTCTCACTCGACGATTCTCCTGTTGGGCCTTTCTGCCATCTGCTTCACGCGGCAAGCCAACGCCGAAACGGCCACTACGAAGTCAGCCGAGTCCAAGTCAGCCGAGTCCAAGTCGGCCGAGCCGAAGTCGGCCGAGCCGCCGAAGTCAGCCGAAGCCAAGTCGGCCGAGCCGAAGTCGGCCGAATCCAAGTCGGCCGAGCCGGACCGCATCACTCCCGAGCACTCGTTCTTCACTCACACGGATGGCCTGCCGCCGTTCAGTGTCGGTGGGGTACGCGCCGAGCTGGGAAAAGACGCGTGGTTCCGATTCCGGGGCTTCATGCAGACCCGCTACCTGCTCAACAACCACACGGCAGACGGCGGCGAGGGCGAGACCTCGAACGGCTTCAACATCGCGCGTGCCCGCGTCTTCGCCGAGGGGCGCTTCGCGCCTTGGGTCTCCTTCTTGCTCCGCGCCGGCGCGACCTCCAACGGCACACTGCAGGTGGAGCAGGCCTACGCTGACTTCAGCCATGGCGAGTTCGCCGTCCGAGTCGGGCAGTGGTACCTGCCGCTGTTTCAGGAGCAGGTTCCTTCTCCCGACGTCACCCTGACCGTGAACCCTTCGGCCGTCGGTGGTGTGTTCGACGGTGGTCAGGTGCTCGGGCTGCGGGCCCTGTGGACCCACGAACACTGGCGCTTGCAGGCGTCCACCATCGATGGTTTGCGTACGGCTTTTTCGGAAGTGGGATCCCCGGCCAAGGCCGATTTCGCCTTCAGTGGGCGCGCCGAGTTGGTCTTGGGGGAGCCCGACTTCGGCCGCTTCGCGACCGGCTCGTCCTTCCGCGGTGAGCGCGCTGCGGTCCTCTTGGGGGTGGCGGCTCACTACCAAGAGGGCGGGAGTCTGAACCAGGTGGGGGCTCGTGTCGGCATTGGCGCCGCGGACGTCACGCTGGAGGGCGACGGCTTCAACCTGCACCAATCGATCGCCATCGCCGACACCGGGATGGCGAGCCACCCCAGTCTCGGCCTGGTAGGTCAGGGCGGCTACTTCTTGCTCCCGTGGACCGAGCTGTACGGTCGCTACGAGGTACTGTTCAGCAGCAGCTCGAGCGCCGGCGGTGGGCTGTTTCGTGGCCTCACCGGGGGCGTGAACCAGTACATCTGGCCCGCCCGGGGTCTGCGTCTCAGCGTCGACTACGTCTACTACTTCGACGGCACCGTCGGCACGCCGATTGCCGC
>DATIDO010000214.1:0-3937 GCA_035456245.1 Polyangiaceae bacterium | reverse complement strand
TGGCATCCGGATAGGCTTCGCGTGCACGCTGCGCGTAGACGGTGACGGCGCGGTCCGGGCGTTTTGCCGGTGCCGCGTGTGCGGTGTAGGCGTCATCCGAACGCGGCTTCTTGTCGGCCGTGTAGCGGTTGATCATTGAATCCATATTGCCGGCGGTGATGCCGAAATACAGGTTCGGTTTGCCGAGCGCGCGGAAGGGCTCGGCCGAGTGCCAGTCTGGCTGGCTGATGATGCCGACGCGGAAACCCTGCGCCTCCAGCAGCCGGCCGACCAGCGCCATGCCGAAGCTGGGGTGGTCGATGTAGGCGTCACCGGTCACGAGGACGATGTCGCAGGCCTCCCAGCCCAGCGCGTCCATCTCGGCTCGCGTGCGCGGCAAGAAAGGCGCAGTGCCGAAGCGCTTGGCCCAGAACGGGCGATAGGAAAACAGACCGGGGGCAGACACGACGGCGCGGAACCTAGCGCGTTGGGCCGCGAAGGGCCCAACCAAGCGCACTGGCGCTGGGAAACGGCTCCCTCGGCGTAGCGGGGCGGGTCGTCGGCTCGGCGCGTCGGCTCGGCGCGTCACGTGCAGGCGCTTCACCGGCGGGGCCACGCCGGCCCCGGCTCGACCCATCGATTTCGTGCTAGAACAGGGGATGGAAAACGACGAGAGCGAACTGGGTCGCCCCCTCATGGACGGCGCCCGTCCCGAGGTGAAAGACGTCTCCGGCTTCGAGCGCGTGCCGCTCGAGGTCTTCCAGGCCCTGCCGAAGACGGATCTGCACGTCCACTTGGACGGTTCACTGCGTCCCGCCACCATCCTGGCGCTGGGACGTGAGCAGCGGGTGGAGTTGCCCGCCGACACGGCCGAAGGCATCGAAGCCGCCATTGGCGCGGGGCAGAACTTTGGCTCTTTGGTGGAGTATTTGCGAGGTTTTGCGCTGACGCTCAGCGTGCTGCAGACCGAAGAGGCACTCGAGCGCGTCGCCTTCGAGTTGGCCGAAGACGCGCACAACGAGAACGTTCGCTACATGGAGGTTCGCTACGCGCCGCTCCTGCACACGCAGCGCGGCCTCAAGCTGACACGCGTGGTGGAGGCCGTGCTCCATGGTCTCCGGCGCGCGCGAGAGAACTACGGCATCAAGAGCAACGTGATCCTGTGCGGGATCCGCAACATCTCGAGCGCCTCCAGCTACGAGATGGCCGAGCTGTGCGTGGCCTACAAGGGTCGCGGCGTGGTCGGCTTCGATCTGGCCGGCGCCGAGGCCAATTTCCCTGCCAAACACCACCGCGAGGCTTTCCAGCTGGTGCGGGACAACAACATCAACTGCACCATCCACGCGGGTGAAGCCTATGGGCCCGAGTCGATCGCCCAGGCAATCCACGTGTGTGGCGCGCACCGCATCGGCCACGGCTGCCGGCTGCGTGAGGACGGCGATCTCCTCCACTACGTCAACGATCACCGCATCGCGCTCGAGTGCTGTCCGTCGTCCAACGTGCAGACGGGCGCGGTGCCGAGCCTCGAGCGGCATCCGCTCAAGCTCTACTTCGATCTGGGTGTGCGGGTGACCATCAACACGGACAATCGCCTGATCACCAAGACGACCGTGAGCGAGGAGCTCTACCGGGTTCACACGGAGCTGAAGGTGCCCTTCGAGGACATGAAGCACATGGTGGTAGCCGGCTTCAAATCGGCGTTTTTGCCCTTCCACGACAAGCAGGCAGCGCTGCGGCGTGTGAGCCAAGAGCTGGCCAGCTTCGATGCGCGGGGCCGGCGCGTTCCCCCCGATGCCCACGCCGGCGAGGAAGCTGCTCCGGCGCGCAGCACCAAGCTGGGCGCCGCCTGAACTAGCCCGCCGAATGAAGGGCCGCTGGCTCACCTGCTCGAGCGGTAGGGTCGGCGGCTCGGCGCGTCGGACGCTCAGAGCTTCAGGTTGGCGCGCAGCTCGGGATCGGTGGCGGCGCCCATGGCTTGGGCGGCCTCGTCCAGGCTCGCGTCACCCGGCCGCGGGAGACGGATCAAGAAGCGTGCGAAGAGGTCGCCGACCTTGTCGCCGCGCTGGATGCCCTTGCCACGCAGGCGCAGCACCTGTCCGCTCTGCGTGCCCACCGGCACTTTGAGCGTGACCGAACCATCGAGCGTCGGCACCTCGATTTTCGCGCCGAAATAGGCCTCGGCGATGTTGATGGGGACGTCCAGCGTCAGGTCCAGCCCGTCGCGCTCGAAGGACGGATGCGTCTTCACCCGCAGCGTGAGGATCAGATCACCAGCGAGTTGCCCCGGCGCGCCGGGCGTTCCGGCGCCCTTGACCCGCACCTTGTCACCGTCATCGGCGCCGGCCGGGATGCGCACCTTCACCGTGCGGCCACCGCTCAGCGCCAACTCCAACTCGGCGCCGCGCACCGCGGACAGAAACTCGATGGAGATCTCACTCTCTGCATCGGGCGCCTGACGCGGGCGACGACTGCGCCGTCCGCCGCCGAACAGATCGCCGAACAGATCACCGAAACCCCCACCGAGATCCTCGGAGTCGAAGCCTCCGAAGCCCGAGCCGGAAGGTCCCCGCCGATTTCGGTAGGCGCGCGCCATGTTCGCATCGAAGCCCTCGCGCAGCCCCTCGTCGCCGAACTCGTCGTAGAGTGCGCGCTTCTTCTCGTCGCGCAGCGCTTGGTAAGCCTGGTTCACGCGCTTGAAGCGATCTTCGATCCCCGGCTTGCCCTGGTTCTTGTCGGGATGCAGCTCGGCTGCCAGCTTCTTGAAAGCTTTTTTGATCTCGTCCGGCGAGGCGGTCTTGGAGACGCCGAGCTCGCCGTAGTAGTCGCTCGCCATCGCGAGCAAGGTAAGGCAGCCTCTGGCTCCGTGCCAGGGGACGTTCAGCCGCGCGGCCGCCGGCTCGCGTGCATCACCAGCATGTCCACGTCGCCGAGCGCCGGCTGATCCGTGTAGTCGGCCAGCGCCCGGACCTGCGCGAAGCCCTCGTAAGTGAGCAGGGCGTCGAGCTCACGGGGAAACCACTGGCGCAGGATCAAAGGGACGCTGAGGCTGTCGCGTCGACCTTCCACCTGGAACTCGCTGTCGACGGTGAGCACTTGGCGAATGGCGTCGTAGTCGAAGCGTTCCGTCTGCCGGATCCACTGACCGCTCGTCGGGTGCTTGAAGCGGGGCGCGCGGTGCGGCTCGTCGGGATCCGCCTCCAGCTCGTCGGGGCTGGGCACTGGGACGTCGAAGACCAGCTCACCGTCGTCGGTCAGGTGCTCGCGCACGCGGGCCAAAAAAGCCTGCATGTCCTTCAGGTCTTGGAGGTGGCCGACGACGTTGAAGGTGGCCAGGATCAGGGGGAATTGGCCGAGGGCGCGGCGCGTCCGCATGTCGCCTCGCACCACCCGCACACGAGCCCGAACGGCGGCTGGGACTTCGCCCAGGCGCTCGGCCAGCAGATCGAGCATGGGCTGGCTCTTGTCGACGGCCACGACCTCGATGCCTGCGCGGGCCAAGGCCAGCGTGACTCGTCCGGCGCCGGCGCCGTACTCCAGCACCGGGCCACCGCTCCGGCGCGCGAGCTCGACGTAGTAGTCGATGTCGTGGCGCCGCTGGCGGAAGGTCGATTCGTAGAGGGCCGCGTCGAGGTAGTGCTGCAACGAGCGGGCCGATGGGGCCCGCTCGGCGACGCGGCGGGGGCGCTGCGCGCCCGAATTCCGAGGGCTCAGTAGCGAGCCTCGATCTCGGCACAGTACTCGTCGACCGCCTCGGTCGACGGACGGTGCCAGTGCACCTTGCCCTTGGCGATTTCGCGCAGGGCGATCACGGCCGCCTTGTTCTTCGAGTTCACCAGTGCGGGCTCACCCCGCATCAGCTCGCGGCAGCGCTGGGCAGCCAGCACCACGAGGGCGAAACGGTTTTCTTCCTTCTCGAGACAGTCTTCGACGGTGACGCGTGCCATGGGTGCTTTCGGGC
>DATIDO010000213.1:0-4110 GCA_035456245.1 Polyangiaceae bacterium | reverse complement strand
TCCCAGAACACTGGGAAATCCAGGCCCCCCAGGAATGTGGGATTCCCAGGCAGGAGGCCCCGTGAGAGCTTTTGACGCATGGAATGGAGCGAGCTGCGTGCCGAGCGGGTGCTGCGGGAAATCACCCGCCTCTGCGCCCAGCCAACGAGCCCGCTCGAGCTGCTGTCCTCGGTGGCCGAGGCCTTCCACGAGGCGGTTCCGACGGTCGCAGCGTGCTGGAGCACATTCGACCCGGCGACCACCATGGTGACTTCGGCGGTCGGTCGAAACCTCGACGAGCAGGGGCGCGCCGCCGCCCGATTCTTCGAGCTCGAGTATGCCCTCGAGACACCCGGGCAATACCAGCGCTTGCTTTCGAGCGGTTCGGTCGCAGAGGTCATCGACGTCGATCAGCTCGATCTGTCCGACGGTCATGTTGCTCTGCGTGAACACCTCACGGACATGGGGCTGGGCCAAGAGCTGCGTTTGCTCTGCGAGCATCAGGGGGCCGCTTGGGCCGGCGCCGGCCTCATGCGAGCGGCCGGGGCGCGGCGTTTCACGACCGAGGAGCTCGCCTTCGCGGGGCGGGTGGCTCGAGTCCTGACCCACGGCGTGCGCGGCGCCTTGGTACGCGCTCACAAGCGGGCTCCCGCTGCGTTCGATGTGGGCCAGCGGTCGTGGTCATGGAACGAGAACAGCTCGTCGAGGCCACCCCAGCTGCGCTGCAATGGCTGGAAGAGCTGGGACACACGGACCAAGGACACAGCGGGATCCCTTCGGTCGTTCAGGCGGTGGCCGCGCGCGCGCTCGCCGGCCACACCGTCGCCCAGCGAGCGCGAACCAGCCAGGGCACGTGGGTGGTGCTGCGCGGCGCGCGCTTCACCGAGGGACGCGTGGTCGTCACCATCGAGCTGGCCGGCCCTCCGCAGGTGACCACGATCGTGGCCGGTGCGCTCGGTCTCACCGAGCGCGAGATCGAGGTGGCGTCCGCCGTACTCAAGGGCTTGTCGACCAAAGAGATCGCCGCCGAGCTCCACCTCTCGAGCTACACCGTGCAGGACCACCTGAAGTCCGTATTCGCCAAGGCTGGCGTCAACAGCCGACGCGAGCTCGTGGCCGACGTTTTCTTCGGCGTGTACGCGCCGTGGCTCGGTTCCCCGGTGGGCGGCGACGGCTTCTTCGGTTGAGGGATCGGGTGGCGTTTCGCGACCGAAACTAGGCGGCTCCCGACGTCACCTTCAGGCCGATGATCGCCCCGAGCAGCAGCAGGACGAACGCCGCGCGCAGCGGCGGCATGGCCTCACCGAAGAGCACGGCCCCCCCGATGGCGGCGCCCGCCACACCGATGCCTACCCAGACCGCGTAGGCGGTTCCAATGGGCAGCGTGCGAGCGGCGCGCGCCAAGAGGACCATGCTCGCGACGATGGCGGCTCCGGTGAGGACGCTCGGCAGAGGGCGAGTGAACCCCTCCGTGTATTTGAGCCCCAGGGACCAGACGACTTCGAGAACCCCAGCGACGATCAGAAATAACCAGGCCATGCGGATTTCCTCCACGGCCCGTCGTTCTTGCCTGGTACGGGTCGGCCTCGTCAGGGCTCGAAATGAGCAAGCGGAACGTACCCCGAGGCGATGGGGCGCGCCACCCGCTCAGTAGTGAGGCGCGCGTTGGGCGCGGTCCCACCAGCGCAGCAGGCTGCGGTCGACCGCGCTTTCGAGCGAGCGGACCAGCCGACCTTGGAGGGGCAGGCGGCGGCGGTGCTTCACTTCGAGGACCACGGCGTTTTCGCAGGCGCGGGCCAGGTACTCGTCACTGGTCGCCAGCTCGTCCACCAGCTTCTCTTCCAGGGCGCGGCGGCCGAGCCAGATCTCGCCGGTGGCGACGCGTTCGATGTCCAGCTGGGGGCGCTGCTCGCGCACGAACTGCTTGAACAGCGCGTGCGTGTCGTCGAGGTCGCTCTGCATCTTGGCGCGGCCTTCGTCGGTGTTTTCGCCGAACACGGTGACCGTGCGCTTGTACTGACCGGCCGTGAACAGCTCGAAATCGACGTCGTTCTTGCGCAGCAAGCGGTGGAAGTTGGGTAGCTGCGCCACCACACCGATGGACCCGAGTACGGCGAAGGGCGCGGCGATCAGCTGGTCGGCAACGCAGGCCATCATGTAGCCGCCGCTGGCCGCGACGCGGTCCACGCAGACGGTGAGGCGCACGCCGCGTGCCTTGACGCGCTCGAGCTGCGAGGCCCCGAGACCGTACGCGTGCACCACGCCGCCGCCGCTCTCCAGCCTCACGACGATCTCGTCAGCTTGGGTGGCCTGGGCCAGGACGGCGGTCAGCTCGTGGCGCAAGTTCTCCACGGCGGAGGCTTGCAAGTCACCTTCGAAGTCGAGCACGAAGACTCGGCGGGCCGAGGCGAGGGCCTCGGCGCGCTTCTTCCACTCGGCCGCCTGCTTCTTGTGCAGGGCCTTCTCGCTGCCGGGGGCGGCCAGCGCATGCTCGAGCACCTCGCGCTGTTCGGCGATGCGCTCGTTCACGCGGACGACGCGCAGCGAGCTGATCTGCTGGTGGCGAGCGCGGGCGACCAGGCCACCGATGAGCAGGACCGCCAGTCCCAGCAGGAGGCCGGTGAAGACGAACAGGGTGAGCGCCTTGGCCGTGAACAGCCCGTACTCGAGGAAGAACTCCGCCACGTCCAGGTTTTAGAGCACATCTCGGAAAAGGGATGGGCCGCCGATGAAAAACGAGGGCGCCTCGACGGGACAGCTGGAAAACGCTCCCTTCGCCGGCAGGGAGGCAGGGCGGTGCAGGGCACAGGCCGGCCGCGTCACGCCTCGCGCTGCCGGAGCCCTTGCCGTCGCGCGGCCCCCGGTGTCGTCCCGAGGATGCGCTTGAACGCCCGATTGAACGCAGCCTCGGACTGATAGCCCAAGCGGTGGCCCATCTCGCTCGCTGACGCATCGCTCTCGTTCAGCCACGTCAACGCGACCAGCATGCGCCATCGCGTTACGTACTGCATCGCGGGTTCGCCGACGAGCTCCGTGAACCGGGCGGCGAATCCCGAACGCGACATGCCTGCTTCGGTGGCGAGCGATTCGACGGACCAATCCCGGGCTGGCTCGCGGTGGACGAGCAGGAGTGCACGACCGATCCGCGGATCGTGCAATGCGGCGAGCCAACCCGTCCGAGCCGAAGGATCGCGCTCCATCCAGGTGCGGATGGCCTGCACGACGAGCACATCGGCGAGACGCGTTATGATTGCCTCGCCGCCGGGGCGTAGCTCGCGGCATTCGGCTGCCAATAGCTGCAGCGTGCTCCGCATCCACCCTGCCATGCCGGTCTGCGACGACCAGCCCGAGTCGATGTGGATTACCTGGGGCAGCAAGCGGACGACATGGTGAGCGGCGGGATGATCGAATCGAACCGCGCCGCACACGAGCTCCGTCGCCGCGCCACCCCCGCCATGACGGAGTATCCCGTAGCGCTCGCTCATCCGAGCTTGCGGAAGTTGGTCGATGGGGATGGTGCGACCCCCCGCCTCGGTCGAGAGACGATGTCCTTCGCCGTGTGGGAGCAGCACGAGATCGCCAGGCTCGAGCCGGCGGGGCGGCAGGCCATCGACGTCGAGCCAGCACTGGCCCGAGGTGACGACGTGGAAACTGAGCCCTTCCATTGGCGGGAGCGCGAGGCCCCAGGGCGCCGTCAGCTCGGAGCGGCAGTAGAACATGCCGCTCATGCGTAGGTAGTGGAGTGCCTCGCCCAACGGGTCGATCGGGCCCCAGAGGTCGGAACAAGCCTCGTTCGTCGCGGCGGCGCGCATCATGAGTGCAGCCTACCATGCATCCAGAGCCGGCTGGACGAACGAGCAAGAGGTTTCGATGAACTAGCATGGTTGGTCCGTCCGCGCGGCTGCATCTTGGACGCGTAGACAGGAGGCAAAACGATGAAATTCGGCGTTCTTGGAACTGGTCCGATGGGACAGGGATTTGCGGCTCGGCTGAGCGAACTCGGGCACGGCGTCATGATGGGTACCCGCAGGCCCGAGGCCACACTCGCGCGTACGGACCGCGGTACGTTCGGCACACCGCCCTTGAGCGAGTGGCGCGACGCCCATCCGCAGGTGGAACTCGGTACTTTTG
>DATIDO010000212.1:0-3053 GCA_035456245.1 Polyangiaceae bacterium | reverse complement strand
GGACCTCAGAGGACGCCGCTCGGCACCTGGCCCTGCGCCAGCTCGACCTCTTGGCCTGCGGAGAAGGGAGGCTCGAACAGGTCCCTGTCCTGCTGGCGCGAGCGAAAGAGCGCCACGATGAAGCCCATGCGGTCCTGGAGATCGGCCCAGTCGTTGGCACCCGAACCGAGCGTCGTGGTCAGCTGGTGATCGTAGCGCTGGACCAACTGGACGAGCTCGCTGTCCCGTAGCTCGCGTAGCTCGGGAGGGAAGACATTGGGACGGTCGGGCAGGTCCTCGCCGAGCGGGATTTCCTGGCCGCGCGGCAAGGTCAGGTTCATGGCGAAGCGGGTCGCCACGCGCTGCCAAATGCTCGTGAGTTTGCGACGAAACGGCCGGAGCAGCGCCGAGACCACGAAGGCCACCGGGGGACCGATGAAACGCGGCAGCTGCGCGGTCAGGCGCTGGCGGAACAGCAGCTCGAGCGGCGCGTTCATGGCGCCCTGGATGTTCGGCTGCAGGCGTGTCTGCTCGTGGAGGCCCACCATGCAGTTGGCGTAGAGCATCGACTCGGCGCGCTGCCGTGGATCGTCGGAGCGGCTGACCCGGTACCAAGCATGGAACGCGCGACGCAGCGCATCTTGGCCGCCCGTCTCGGGCGGACCCGGTCGCAAGCGCCCCACGAACTCCTCGATGGCTGCCTCACCGGGATCCTGCTGCAAGAGCGCCGCGAAGCGCGCAAACAGCGGGGCCAGTTCGGCGTAGACCTTGCGGTTGCCTTCCGCGACCTGCCGGCTCACGTCGCCCAGGCAAGCCGCCGCTGCACGGCGCACCATGCCTCCGAGCGGCAGCCACTCGAGCACTGCGCCGATCACGCCCTGGATCTCGCCCAGGCTGGCCCGATCGAGATGGAGCTCCTTCTCCACCATGCGCGGGATCTCTTCGCTGCGGATCGACTGGCCAGCGGTCTTGGAAGCCCAGCACGCGAACGTCGACCAGTTGACGTTGCTGCGGTCGATCACCTCGGCCAAGCTGCCGCTCAGCACGTGGTAGCGCTGCGTGATCCAGAGATTGCGCAGGATCGGATCGGCTTCCGCTTCGACCGCAGCCAGATCGGCCAAGGTCTGATCGAGATCGTTGGGGGGATCGAGTGAGCTGATCTTCTTCATGGGCGGCTCGGGTACGACCGCCGACTCTACCGCGAACATCGCGCCCAACGGCACCCCCGGCCGCTCGGCCCGCGCGATCAAACGACGCCTCTCGGGTGCTCCCGACAGGTAGCTGTGGCGGTGCGTGGGGCTCAATCCCTCGGCGAGCCCCTGCAAACGCTCGCCTTCTTCCGCCGCAACCTGGGCCGCCCGAGCGTCGCCGCTGCGCACCAACCACTCCAGGCGGGCGAGCCTCACCCAGTCTTCACCCGTAGCCAGGTGAGCACCGCTCGCCAAATCACCGAAGGACCGCTCGATCAGGCCCTTCATGTCCTGGACGGGCAACACGCCGTCCTCGGGCGTCGCCTCCATCGCCACCAAGGCAAGAACGGCCTCGGCTACGCGCCGTAGCGGAGGAAAGGGCTCGAGCAGCGGCACCGCATGACGGGCCGCTTCGAGCGCCAAGTCGGGATGTCCGGCGCGCAAATGCATCTCGGCCAGGTAGGTGCGAACCGAGCCCGCGAGACGGACGTTCTTGTGGCGATCGAAGCGACCCGCTGCCTCGTGAAGCAGGCCAATCGCCTCGTCCCAAGCCCCCGAGCGGCCCAAGGCTCGGCCCAGCTGCGCCTGACCAATCGGGATGGTGTTGGCCAGATCCATGCGCTCGGCCACCCGCAGCGCGTCGCGCAACGAAGCCTGGGCTTCTTGGTTGGCCCCGAACTCGACCTGGGCGTAGCCGAGGCTGATGCGAAGGAGGCAGGCGTTGCGCAGATCGCCCGCGTCGTCGAAGGCCTCGGCGGCCTGCTCGGCCATGGCGATGCGCCCAATCGGATCGGCGTCGGCTCCTGCGAGCAGTGCGCGCGCTTCGAGCAAGAAGCCCAGCCGGCGCGGATCGGGGTGCAGACGGTTCCCGCTCTGCTCGGCATCGGCCACCAGGCGCCGCGCCAGCTCGTTCTGGCCGGCCAGGATGACCTGAGTGGCGGCGCGGCAGAGCGCGATCGAGCGCTCGGTCTGCGCGTCGGGCGCGGTTGTGGCGCCGAGCAGTCTCTCCGAGATCTCACGGCAGGCCGCCATGTCGCCCAGCTTGCCCGAGGCCACCGCTGCCTCGGCGCCGGCTCGGTAGAAGTCGGTGGGATCCGTGGCTTGATCGAAAGCCTGCCGAGCAAAGCGCAGCGCAGCCTGGTTGTCGCCGCGCCAGCGGTTGGCCTCGGCCTGAACGAGCCGGAGCGACACCGCGTCGCGGCCCGAAGCGCCCGCCGCCAAGCCTTCGCGAGCCGACGAGAGGGCGCCCTCCAGATCGTTGCCAGCCAGAGAATGCTCGGCCGCGCGCAGGTAGTGGGGCCGCGCCCGCTCGGCTTCGCCGCCCAAGGTGTAGTGCAGCGCGATCGGCAGCGGCTCGGAGAGGCCGCTCTTTTCGAGCCACACCGCCGCCAAACCGTGCGCCGCCTCCCGCTCGTCCTCCGGCAAGAGCGAGTAGGCCGCGTCGCGCAGCAGACCGCTGGCGAACTCGAACTCGCGCTCCCCGCCGACGCGAGAGACGTCGCGCTCCACCAAGAACTCTGCCTCCAGCAGATCGCGCATGACCGCATCGATCGAGCGCCCCAACGAGTCGGGACCGAGCAGCGCGCGCGCACCCGTGAGCCAGAACCGCCGCCCGAACACGGACCCCGCACGCAAGATGCGCCGCGCGTCCACCGGCAATTGTGCGATGCGAGATTGGGCCAGCAGCAGGACCCGATCCGGGACGTCTTCACCCTGCCCCGAGTCCTCGGCCCGCAGCAGCTCTTCGATCCAGTAGGGGTTGCCCTGGGCCCGGCCGGCGACGCGCTCCACGATGGCCGGATCCACCTGGTCGCCGAGCACTTCCTGGATCATCTCGGTCACGGCCCGCCGCGACAGGCCGCTCACCCGCAGCTCGGTGACGCT
>DATIDO010000211.1:0-2910 GCA_035456245.1 Polyangiaceae bacterium | reverse complement strand
CATGCGGTACGGGTTGCGGAATCCGTAGCTCCAAATTTCGGGAGCCGCCGTCGGCTCCACGCTCTGCAGGTTGTCGGCAGGTGACGAATGGTCGTCTTCGGCGTCCCCCGTGGGATCGATGCGCAAGATCGAACCGAACAGGTTGGTAACGTCTTGTGCGGTGTTGGAGTCGGCTCCGCCGTCTCCCAGCGCGATGAACAGGTAACCCTCGGGCCCGAAGGTGATGGTGCCACCGTTGTGATTCTTTGCGGAAGGCTGATCCAGGCGCAGCACGCGACGCGCGCTGCCTACGTCGGCAATGTTGGCATCGGCGGAGACTTGGTACTCCTCGATGATGGTGTCGCCCTCGTCCGCATTCGGCAGCCCATTCGCCGCCGAGTAGTGCACGTAGAACAACCCGTTGTTCTCGTAGTCGGGGTGGAAGGCCAGGCCGAGCAGGCCCTGTTCCGAACCGCCCCGAGTCACCTTGGTGACGATGTCGAGGAAGGGAGGATCTTCAGCGGTGAAGGTGTCGCCGGTCTTGGTCAGTACCGTGATGATGCCCTCTTGTTCCACCACGAACAGTCGTCCAGCGTCACCCGGCGCATGCGTCGCCAGCACGGGTGCATTGAACCCATCCGCGACCGGCTCGAGCTTCAGCGCCGGCAGCGTGCCACTCGGCGCCGCGCAGTCGTAGAGCTCCGT
The DNA here is from genome assembly GCA_035456245.1 of Polyangiaceae bacterium. Classification (GTDB taxonomy): domain Bacteria; phylum Myxococcota_A; class Polyangia; order Polyangiales; family Polyangiaceae; genus NIC37A-2. The sequence goes on along the minus strand of DATIDO010000211.1, from coordinate 2,226 downwards.
GCCGGAAATGATCGCGTCGGGGTCGCCGTCGCCGCCGCCCGTACCCGGTGCAGTTCCGCCACTCCCGTCAGCATCAGCGTCAGCGTCGGCGCCACCACCGCCGCCGACCGAGCCGTCCAGATCCTCGTCGTTCGTGCCGCCGTCGCACGCGCCCAAAGTCGCGAGACTCAACGAAACGATGCCCAAGCTCCCCAAGATGCGTCGCATGCGCGCAGCTTAAGGTGAATTCGCGACACCTGACCAGGCGGCCGCCTCGAGATCCGACTCTCGTCCAGCTCGATCCGCCAGCGAGTACGTTTGCAACACGACCGCGGACAACGACGGACACTCACGCATCGCGCCCGATTGCGCGAGCTGGGCCGCCCTCACGAGAGGGTGTCGGGCGGCGCTTCCACTGGGACAAACGGCCTAGTCCGAGCGACCATCGTCCCAGCGCAGCTCACCCTGCCTCGGCTCACTCTGCCTGCAGTTGCAGCAGCGCGCCCGTCGCCATGTCGGTAGCGTAGATCTCGCCATCGCCGCCGTTCTGGAGCGACGTGAGGATGTACCGTCCTTCGTCCGTCGAGGGGTTCACGTCGTCGGTTCGTTCGACCGGCGTGGTCGGCTTGCCGCTCTCGTAGACGAAGGTGAAGATCCGGTTGGCGCCCGAGGTCTCTCCGTAGAAGTAGGTCCCGCGAAGGGCCGGGATCTGCGTGCCGCGATAGACGGCGCCGCCGACAATCGACGATCCACCCGTCGAGAACGTCGCCACGGGTTGGATCAGCCCGGTCTCGTCGCAGCCGGCCTCCCTGCACTCGGTTCCTTCCATGAGCGACCAGCCATAGTTCTTGCCGCCCTCCGAGGCTTCCTCCACGTCAATCTCCTCGAGCGAGCCCTGTCCGACGTCGCCGACGTAGAGACGCCCCGTGCAGCCGTCGAAGTTGAAGCGGAACGGGTTTCGCAAGCCGAAGTCCCAGATCTCGTCGGCCGCACTCGGCTCGTCGTCGACCAAGTTCCCACTCGGCACCGTATACGGCTCACTGCCGTCTGCCGTCGGTGAGATGCGGAGCAGGTTGCCGAGGAGATCGTCGGTCCGCTGCCCGTAGCCGTCCGGATCGATCTGGAAATTGGCGAAGTCGTTCCCACCGTCACCGATGGCGATGTACAGGTAGCCGTCGGAGCCGAAGTTCAGTGCGCCTCCGTTGTGGTTGATGTGCGGGTGCGGGACCTGCAGAACCAACCGCTTGCTGGCCGGATCGGCCACGTTGGGATCGCTGGAGACCTGGAACTCCTCGATCAGGACATCACCTTCGGCGGTACCGGCTTCGTCGCCGTTGGCGATGTGATGGATGTAGAACAGCCCGTTTTCCGCGTAATCGGGATGGAAGGCGAGCCCCAGGAGGCCGCGCTCGTTGTGGTCACCCACCTGATCCCCCGGGCTGCGGGTGAGCGCGTCGACATCCAAGAACGGCTCCGTCGACTTCGTGTACGTAGCTTCGTCACCGCTGCCGCTTCGCGTGACCACCCAGATGAGTCCATCTTGCTCGACGACGAAGAGCCTCTCTTCGTCGTTCGGCGCGTGGGTGACCAACACCGGCCGGGTGAAACCCGGAACGATGGGAGCCAACTGGAGGGCAGGGATGCTCCCGCTCGCCGCAGTGCAATCGTAGCCGTCCGTACCTGGCACGCGCGCCGGCGGGGTACCTTCGTTGCCACCTGTCCCAGGAGCCTCACCCCCGTTGCCCGAGCCGGCTGCGTCAGCCGCGTCCGCGCCACCAACGCCATCGCTGTCCGGACCACCATCGCCATCGTCCCCTCCGCACGCGGAGAAGACCGACGCCAGGAGCAGAGCAGGAACGAGGGCTGGCAAGATAGGGAGAGCCGTACGAGAACGAGTCGACATCTCTCCTTGGTAGCGAAGGCCCCAGCCAGCCGAAACACCCCGAGGCACCGCTTCCTGCTTGGCCGCCGAGCCGGCACCACCTCGTTGCAACTTTCCACTCCGACGGAGCACGCCCCGGCCGGCCGCTCGCCAGTCGACGACCATTCATGGAATGCTGCAAACCATGATTCCGCTTGCTTCGAGCCGCGCAGCCAGCTGCGCCCTCGCCACCTTGCTGGTCGCCTTCGCCGTCGGGGCTTGCGACTCGAACGACGATGCAGCTGACGATGGCGGTGCTGGTGAAGGCGGCGCACCAGCCACCGGTGGTTCGAGCGGTGCAGGAGCCAATGACGGCGTAGGCGGGG
>DATIDO010000210.1:0-8058 GCA_035456245.1 Polyangiaceae bacterium | reverse complement strand
TGGAGCGCCGCGTCCCCCACCCCGCAGTCCTCGATCAAGTCGTCGAGCTCGGGCTCCGGCGCCGAGCCGGGTTGCGGGGACCAGGTCTTCTCGGCCCAGGCGCGCCCCGACGGGGGGGCCTCGGCCGCACTGTCGCCTTCCTTCGAGGCTCCCTCGCCCTCCGACTCGCCTTCGGCCTCGGCTTCCGGCGGCAGTGGAGCGGCCTGCTCGGGCGGCGTGCGCGCACCCTCTTTCGCGCCCCCGCAGGCGCAGAGCGAGGCTCCCAGCAAAGCGAGCGGGCCGAGATCGGCGACGAGGCGATTCATGGGCCGAGCATACGCGCCGCGCCCCGTGGTGGAACGCCCCCCCTCGCTGGTAGGTTCGGGGCTCATGGCGCCAGCATCCACGGCCGTCAAGGTCGGGGCATTCACCGTAGTCACGGTGGCCCTGGGCGCGGGCATCTATTCGTTCGTAATGCGACAGCGCGGTGGCGGCGAAGGCTACGTCGTCTACGCACTGATGGACGACGCCACCGGCGTCGCCACCCACTCCCAGGTGAAGATCGCCGGCATCCCCATCGGCTCGGTGGACCGCGTCTCCCTCCAGGGACAGAAGGCGCGCATCGACATCAAGGTGAAGGACGACGTGCCGCTCTACCGCGACGCCTCGGTCACCAAGGTGAGCTCCAGCCTGCTCGGCGAGTACTTCTTGCGCGTGGCCGCCGGCACGGAGGGCCGCGAGAAGTTGAAGGAAGGCGACCAGATCCAGGTCGTCGTCGAGGGGGCCAGCACCGACGACATCCTGCGTGAAGTCCGCGAGATCGCCCGCGACGCGCGCCAGGTGAGCCAGTCCCTGGCCAAGTCCGTCGGTACCAAGCAGGGCGAAGAAGACCTCAAGGCCATCCTGCACAACCTGGCCGAGGCCACCGACGCGCTGAACCGCACGGTGCGCGAAAACCGCCAGAGCATCCACAGCATCGTCACCAACGTGGAGCGCATCACCGCCCGCGGTGAGCCCGAGGTCCAGCGCATCCTGGAGAACGTGCGCCAGACCACCGAGGACGTGCGGGTGCTGGTGGCCAAGAGCGAAGACCCCAACCAGGACTCCGGTGAAATTCGCCAGATCATCGAGCGGGTGAACCGAGCCAGCGCCGATCTGGAACAGACGGCCTCGAACCTCGAGAGCACTACCGGCCGCATCGACCGCGGCGAAGGCACGCTGGGCCGGCTGACCAAGGACGAGAAGCTGATCAACGAGGTCGAGGGCGTGGCCGAGGGCGTCAACGAGTTCGTCGGCGGCCTGCAGCGCATCCGCACCATCGTGTCCTTGCGCACCGACTACAACTACCTCGCCAACTCGGTGAAGAGCTTCGTCGAGCTGCGCATCGCCCCGCGCGAGGACAAGTACTACGCCATCGAGCTGATCAGCGATCCGCGCGGCAGCACGTACATCGAGCAGATCGACGTCACCAGCACCAACCCCAACGATCCGCCGCAATACCGTGAGGTACGCACGGTCACGACCAACGCCTTCCGCTTCTCGCTGCAGTTCGCGCAGCGCATGGGCCCGTTCGTCGGCCGCTTCGGTATCAAGGAGTCGACGGGTGGCGTGGGCCTCGACACGCTGCTGTTCGATGATCGCCTCGAAATCCGACAAGATTTGTTCGGCTTTGGTGAGACCTCGCTCCCGCGCTACCGTCTGTTTCTCAGCTACGAGTTCGTCAAGCGCTTCTGGCTCTTGGCGGGCGTCGACGACCTGTTCTCGGACACGCGGCGCGACTATTTCATCGGTCTGCAGCTGCGCTTCGACGATCAGGACCTGAAGACCATCCTGCCGTTCGTGTCCGTCCCGTGATCTCGTTGTCGTATCGCCGCGCTCCTCGAACGAGAGCCTCCGCTTGGTTGTGGTTGGGCTGCACGTTGGCCGCCTCTTTGGCTGGTCTGGGCGGCTGTCGGCGTGGCGAGACGGCCAAGACCGAGCCGCCCAGCCAACCCAGCCTGCGCATCTACGCGCTGGGCGGCCCGGCCGGCGCCATCGAGCCCTGCGGCTGCGTGAAGGACATGCTGGGCGGCGTCGATCACGCCGCCGGCTTCTTCGAAGCGCAAAAGAGCCGCGCTCCCCACGCTCTGGTGCTGGGCGCCGGCCCCGTCTTCTTCGCCGAGCGCTCCGTGCGCGAGGCCGACCGAGTGCAGGCCCTGTTCAAGGCCGAGACGCTGGCTGCCTCCTTGGCCGACGCAGGCTTGGTCGCGTTCGCACCGGCGGCCAACGATCTGGCGCTCGGTTGGGGCGAGTTCGCACGCTTGGTCCAGGCGACGCGCGCGTCGGCGCTGGCCGCCAACTGGCAAGCGCCCGCCGCCCCTCCTGCCGGCACGGCTCCTACTGCCGGCACGACTCCTGCTGCAGGCTCCGCGCCGAGCCCCATCAGCGCAAGCCAACTGGTCGAGCTGGGCGGAATGAAGATCGGTCTGGCCGGCGTCAGTCTGCCGACCTTCGCGGCGGGCCCACCCGACGGCCTGGTGATCGGTGCGGCCGAGCAAGCGCTGATCCAGGCGCGCGATCAGCTGCGTGCGCGCGGCGCCGAGCTGCTCGTGGCGCTGGTCGCGACCGAGCGCGGCGACGCATTGCGCTTGGCCGAGCGGGTCCCGGGGTTTCAGCTGCTCATCGTGGGCAAGCCCTTCGATGAAGGCGAACACAACGACAGCCCTACCCCACCCGAGCTGGTCGAGCGCACCTTGGTCGTGCAAGCGCCCAACCACCTGCAAGGCGTGGGCATCGTGGATCTGTTCGTGCGCGGCGGCAGTCACGACTTCGCCGATGGCTCGGGCATCGCCGCCTTGGCCGAACGCCAGAGTCTGGAAGAGCGGCGCAACGAGCTGTTGCGCCGCATCGAAGCCTGGCGCGCGCGCCCCGACTCGATCCGAGCCGAAGACCTGGCGGCGCGTGAAGACGAGCTGAGCGAGCTGAACCGCCAGCTCAAGCGCAGCACCCAACCCGAGCTGCCCGCCACCGGCAGCTACTTGCTCTACGACTTCAGCGAGATCCGCGAATCTCTGGGCCAGAGCGGGGCCGTCGCGGCGCGCCTGGAGGCCTACTACCAGCGCGTGAACGAGCACAACAAGCAGGCCTTCGCCGACCGCCGGCCCCAGCCGGTCGAGCCCGGACAGTCCGGCTACGTCGGCATCGAGGTTTGCTCCAGCTGCCATCAGGAAGAGCGCAAGGTCTGGGACCAGACCGCTCACGCCGGTGCCTACGCCACGCTGTCGCGCGATCACAAAGAGTACAACCTCGACTGCGTGGGCTGCCACGTCACGGGCTACGAGAAGCCCGGCGGCAGCACCGTCACGCACGTCGAGACGCTGCGTGATGTTCAGTGCGAGATTTGCCACGGCCCCGGCTCGGCTCATGCGGCCAACCCCGTGGCGGCCGGGGCCATCCGGCGCACACCCGATCAGGGGCTTTGCGCCAGCACTTGCCACCACCCGCCTCATGTCGGGGAAAACTGGAACGTCACCACGGCCTGGCCGAAGATCCTCGGCCCGGGGCACGGCGGATGAGCCAACCTTGGGCGACCGCCGGACGGACGACGGGGCGTCAATGGCTGCCCGTCGACGCCCGCATCCCCTACCGGTTTCTCGTCACCTATCGGGCGCCGGCAGACGAGCTGCGTCGGCTCGTCCCCGCCCCGCTCGAACTGGACGAGCGCGCCGGTCTCGGCTTTCTCAGCGTGTGCGCGCTGCGACTCGAAGGACTCGCGCCACTCGGTTGGCCGCGGGCCTGGGCCTTCGACACGCCGGAGTTCTTGATCCGCCTCTCCGTGACCTACCGCGGGGAGCCCACGTTCTTCACGCTGGCCAGCTGGGTCGCCTCGCGCCGCCTGGCTTGGCTCTCCGCCCATTTCTCGCATTACCGGCCGGCGTGGGCCGACTTCACCGAGCAGGCCCACGGTAGGCGACGCGAGCTGCGAGCTCGTGCCGACGACGGCTCGCTCGCCGAGCTCGACGCCGAGTTTTCCGCAGACGACGCGCAAGTTGGCTGGCCCTCCGGCTCCGTCTTCAGCGACGTCGCCGACGCCGAGGCCTTCTTGCTGGGCATGGCGGGCAGCGTGGACGTGACGTCGAGCGGCGCGGTGCGCTTCCAGCCCATCACCCGCACGCCCTGGCGAGCCCGCCCCGTCCACGTACACACCGCGCGCTTCGATTTCATCGACCGACTCGCCGTGGGCGCCGAGCTGGATCATGCGCTCGGCATGAGCGACATCGAGCAGCGCTGGGAGAGGGTGCGACCGTGGTGAAATCCGAAGACGCCAACGATCCCTTCGCGCGGCCGCCGAATCCGGACGACCTCCCGCCACCGCGCAGCGTGCATGTCGTCGGCTGGGGCGTGGCCGTGGCGACGGTGCTCTACGTGGTCTCCACGTACCTGCGCTCGAGCTACGGCTGGCTGTTCTGGTGCATCCCCACGATCGCCGGCTTCGTCCCGGGAGTCCTGTCACGGCGACCCTACCGGGCAACGGCCATCGTCCTAGCCTTGGCCATGGTGCTCTCGGTGGTCACGCTGCGCGAAGGCGTGATCTGCCTGTTCTTCGCCCTGCCCGTGCTGCTGCCCATGCAGTACCTCGGCACCTGGTTGGGAAAGCGCGTGCGGCGCTACCTGGTGCGGCGAGAGCACCAGCGCCGCGCCATCGTGGCCTCGATGCTGCTCTGGCTGGGATTCCAGGGCGCCGAACGCTGGTGGGACGATCCAGCTCAGCATCCTCTGGAGCGGGTGGTGAGCACCCAGCTGATCCCGGCCGAGCCCGAGCAGGTCTTCCGCGCGCTCACCGCCTCGAGCTTCCAGGTCGAGCAGCGTTACCCCTGGTTCATCCGCATCGGCCTGCCCATGCCGCGCGAGCTGACCCTGTCCGGTCGCAGTGTCGGCGCCGCGCTCGCGGTGCACTTCGACCAAGGGCGCGCTGACGGACACGTCACTCGCTACGAGCCCGGCCGAGCCCTGTCCTTCGTGATCGAGCGCTACGCCATCGACGATCTGCCGTTCCACATCACCCGCCTGGGACGGGGGCCCCACTACGGCCTGCGCACGGAGCGTGTCGACGATTGGTTGACCCTGCGCGACATCGACTACCGCTTCGAGGCCGTGCCCGGCGGCACCCAGGTGACACGCAGCACCGTCTGGCGACGCCATCTTTCGCCGGATCTCTACTTCGGCTGGCTCCAGAGGACGGTCATGCAGCGCGGCCAGGATCGGCTGCTCGAGCTGATCGCCGAGCGTTTCCGCAGCGGCAGCGAACCCACGCTGACGGACGACGAGCGCCGCGTGCTGGCGCGACGCTGAGCCCAGAGGCTCCTGGCTGGTGCGGTTGAATGGCTGCGGCGCCGACGCAGCTCAGAACAGCTCGGTCTGATTCGTCGTCGTCGGCTTGCGCGCCTTCGCGGCTCGCGCCACCGCCGGCTCGACCGCACTGCGCAAGAAGCAGCTCTCCACGATCGCCAGACGCTTGCGCACCGCCTCCGTCTCCCGAACGAAGCGCTGCGAGACCGGATCGTGGTAGCCGCTGGGCATCGCGAATTCATCGGCCGCCACGCCCAGCTGCTCGCGGTAGTAGTGGCCGATGCGCCGCATGGTGAGTTCGCGGACGTACTTGCCGATCAGCGAAGCCAGCATGACGAGCGGTTCGCTGGCGTCCGCATCCCGGACGAAGCGCAGCGTGCCGAGTCGCGGAAAGAGGTAAGCGCTCTCGGCCGCGCCCTCGACCAACACCGTGTGCAGACGATCGCTCAGCGGACCGAAGAAGCGGCCGTACTGCGACATGCCGCCGACCTTGCCGCAAACTGCCTCCAGATCGCTGGGCAGGCCTTCACGAAAGGTCGAACACAGCCGCTCCATCTGGTGCAGATCGGCGACGAAGCGGTTCACGCCCACCTGCCTCAGCTCCTCCAGCCGGCCGTTGCAGACCAAGTTGGTGCGCGCGCCCAGCATCGTCACCTCGCGCTCGGCCAAGAAATCCAGATGGCCGCGCAGCCGCTCCAGCTGCTCCTCGCTGGCTTCGAAGGCCTCGTCGCCCTGGGTCCAGCACTGCGCGCGCGTCGAGTCGGGACAGGGACGCTGGAGCACCTCGGGCGCATCGAGCAACAGAGCCCGCAACAGATCGTCGGGACTACGCAGCTCGACTCGGGGCTGCGTGCGCTCCAGCACCACGCGCGCCCAGGCCTCACCGAGGGAAATATCGTGGCAAGAAACGAGCGCCTTGGAGTCGTCCAAATCCGCACGCAAGGCTTGGGGCAGCTTGCGCGAGAGCAAGCGCTGGCCGCGCCCTTCGACCCGAGCGAGCACGCCCGTCACCACCAGCGGACCCACGCGCGCGCCCAGGCCGTTCTCGTCGACTCCGACGCGGTAGCAGGAGCGCTCGCTGGTCGGCGCAGAAACGTGCTCTTTGGGGCTCAAGCCACGACCTCGCCGCGGCTCGTCGGGTAGCCGAGCGGCGCGCGCACGGCGTAAGACAGCGCCAGCATCTCCACCAAGACCATGCGGTAGATGGTCTGCACGGCCTCCAGCTCGACGCCCTCACCGTGCTCCTCGAGCGTGGCCTCCAGGTACTCGTGGACGAAGCGCACCAGTTCCGGCTGCTCCATCGCCACGACGTCGTCCGTCTCCAGGGGCTCCTGGGGATCGTCCTCGCGCAGGTGCTCGTCGAGGCGCAGCAGCTGCTCGGTGGCCTCCAGCTCTTCTTCGCCGACGGCAGCGAGCGACCGGCCGTGCTGCAGATCGAACGCCATCCACACGGCCAGGTACGAGAAGTAGCCGAGCGCCAACGCCGTGTCGCCCAGCGGTCGGTTCAAGACGTCGGCCAGCCGACGCGAGAGCGCCTCTTGCGAGTCGTCGAAGCGCTCGAAGGCATCGTCCAGAACACTCTGTGTCCCGTCCTCTTCTTCATCCGACGCGAGCAAAGTGCGCACTTGTTCCAGCGTGCGTGCCTCGATGCGCGCGTACGAAGGAACGGGGCGGATGGAGGACTTTCTCACCCACATACGGGGAGCGTATCACGCGCCCTGGCGAACGCAGAGCTGACGCGGCCTGCTGGTGTCTGGCCCCGATCTCTGGCCCCGGTCCGACACCAGCGGATCGCGCGGAAGAGCCAGCAGCTGGAGCCGTCGGCCCACCATTCGTCGCTCTAGCGAGCGACCGGCAAGCGACGCAGTGAGGCGCTGGGAACCCAGGCGTCCTCGCCGCTGGTCACGATGCGCGCGAGCCGGCCGTTCGACTCCAACACATGAACACCTTGGCCTTCGGCGAGCGCCGGGCTGTGCGGAAGCGGTCGGCCCGCTGCGTCGAGCAAGCTCGCCCGCTCGCTCACCACGATCGCAGGCGTGCTCATGGCCAGCCAACGTGCGCGGGCCCACTCGAGCCCCGCCGCGGGCAGCGCAATGGCCAGGCCCACCCCGAGCACGATGCGAGCGGCCAGCTGCCAGTTGCTGCGGCGCGCCTGCCAGGCAGCGATGCCTCCGCCGACGATACCGAGCGTCACCAGCAAGCTGCCGAGCGCCGCCGCGCCGAACAGGATCGGCTGTGAGAGCAGGCCGAGCGCTCGCTGCGCCAGCGGCTCCGTATCCACGGCACCGGTCTCGCTCGCGCGCGCGCGCCGCCGCGCGATGCGCAGACGCGCTTCCTCCAAACCAGCCTCGGCCGCCGCGTCGTTCGGGGCCAGCGCGCTGGCCTCGGCGAACGCCGCCGCTGCCTGCCCCCAGTCACCCGGGCGCGACAGCGCCGAGTCGGCTCGCTCCAAATAGGCAACGCCGCGATTGTAGGCCACGTCCGGGTGCTGCACGCCGCGATCGGCCAGCCGCTCGAGCAGCTCGACGGCCCGACTCGGTTCGCCAGCCTGGAGCGCCGCGCTCGCCTGAGCAAAGCTCTCGCGATCCTGCGCGCTCGGAGGAGCCGCGCTGGCCGCAACGCTCCAGACGGAGACCAGCAGCGAGACCAGCAGCGCGCTCGGGGCGAGCTGCGCGAGCCGGTGCTGACCGTGCCGAAGCAGCGCGCTCATGCCGACACCTTCTTCTTGGGCAGAGCGGCCAGGCGCTCGAT